>NZ_JBVIPA010000013.1:0-210262 GCF_055578365.1 Streptomyces sp. NPDC033131 | reverse complement strand
GACAAGGGCCAGGAGACACCGGAGCCCGACCTGCAGTGGTTCCAGGGGCGCCCGCAGAACGGTCTGGGCACCAACACAGTCAACACCCGGTACAAACTGATCCTGTCCGGCGCGACGAACCGTTCCGGTGACAACGCCGACCTGATCAAGTGGGTCAAGGCCGCCAAGGCCGCCGTCATCAAGGACAACTCGACCGCGGACTACAAGGTCAAGCCGTCCGAGGTACCCGCCGACGCGGTCACCTCCTCCGGCTCCGGCCTGGACCCGGACATCTCCCCGGACTACGCCGACATCCAGGTCCACCGCATCGCCGAGCGAAACGGCTTGTCCGTCGCCCAGGTCCAGAAACTCGTGGACGAGCACACGGACGGCCGCGTTCTCGGCTTCATGGGCGAACCCACGGTCAACGTCCTGGAACTCAACATCGCGCTCAAGGAACTCGTGGCCAAGAGCTGATGCCCTTGGGCGAACCACGCGGGGAGCCTGGCGGCCGGGGACAGTCCAGTCCGCTTCCCGCCCCACGGCCCGGGGTACGCGGCTCGGCCGGTCCCGGATCGTGTGTCGTGTGTCGTGTGGGGCCGGCTGATCGAGCGGTGTCGTCGGCCCGGTGCCGCTGCAGGGCTCCGACCGGTGCGACCGGCGCGATCGGGCGACCAACAGCCGCGGTCGCCGCGGTCACCGCCCCCGTTCGATCTTCGGGTGGCCCGGAGCCGGCCCGACGTGTTGGGCTCACCGGCGACGACGGCGGGGCCCGGCGCAGGTCAGGGCCCCGCCGCCGCAGTTCCCGAAGGCAGACGCCATGAACCGCGCAGCACTCCGGCCTGAGCCGGGCCGAGCCTGAGCCGCCCCGCGGGACGTGTTGGCTCAGCGACGACGGCGGAAGCGAGCGAGCCTTAACGGCCGAATGCCGTCTGTTCACGGGTGGGCGAACGCCAATAGCCTGTGCGACCTTCACGCTCTGGGGGTCTCGTGAACGGTCTCCGTGCGGTCATCGTCTGCCTTGTGATCGCCTGTGCCGCGGTGGTGTCGCCGGCCGCGGCTGTGACGCCCGACTGGTCGACGCTGCCGGTGCCGGCGGCGTCCCCGCCGATGACCGTGTCCGACCTCGCCGCCCGTGGGCCGGGTGAGGCGTGGGCGACCGGGTACGAGCATGCCGCCGATGGACCGCGGCCGATGCTGTACGGGTGGGACGGCACGTCGTGGAGCCGGGACACTACCTTCCCCGGCGCCGGCGAGCCGGGCCGGCTCGGCAAGGTGCAGTTCGTCGGCCAGGAGGTGTGGATCTTCCACGAACGCGTTGGGGCGGGGGAGATCCTGCGCCGTTCGGCGGGAGGGTGGAAGGTTCTTCCGTTGCCGCGGACCTTGTCGGTCCATCAGGATTTCGCCGCGGTACCGGGTGCCGCGTGGGTGGTCGGCGAGGACGACACCGGATTGAAGGTGCTGCACTACGACGGTTCCGGCTGGACCACCCAGTCCACCCCGGACGGGGTGCTGTACCTGATGGGGATCACCGCACGTACCGCCTCCGACGCCTGGGCCTGGGCGGACACGAGCACCGGGACCACCATTCTGCGCTGGGACGGCACCGTGTGGCGGGACGCGAACGTCCCGTTGCCGCCGAACAGCAACGTGCACACGGTCGTGCTCGACCCGTCCGGACGGGTCACGATCGGCGGCAGCCAGTACACCGACGGCGTGGCCCGCACCTACCTGATGACCTTCAACGGGCACGCCTGGCGCACCACCCACCCACCGCTGGGCGACACCTACACCGAGGCCATGGTGCGCGGCCCGGACGGCGCGCTGTGGCTGCCGGTGCGCAGCGACCGCGCGTTCCAGTCGAAGTACGCACGGCTGGACGGCCCCCGCACCACCTTCTCCTACGGCCCGGAGCGCACGAACGCGATCGACGTCAAACCGCGTGCACTGGCGAAGGCCGGGTTCTCCCTTCTGTCCTTCGGCACCGTCGAGATCTACGGCTCGAAACCAAACCTGATGAGCGAGCGGCTGGGAGGCTGACCATGGCACGCAGACTTCTCGTCGCGGCCCTCGCTGCGGCCATGACCATCGTGACCGCCATGACCTCGGCCGCGGCGGACACCCAGTCCTGGCAACACGTTCCGGTCCCGGCACAGGTACGCCCCCAGGCCGGGCTGAACGAGGCCGTGGCGTTCGGGCCGGACCGGGCGTGGGCGGTGGGTGCCGACGCCGTCGGCCGCGAGGCGCCGGGCTTCCCGCTGGTGCTGCGCTGGGACGGCACCGCGTGGCAGCGCCAGAGTCTGGCCGGGGTCGGCTGGCAGGGCGAGCTGCTGTCCGTCGCCGCGACCTCACCGACCGCGGTCTGGGCGGTCGGCCGCGACTCGGCGGGCGGCGCCCACCTGCTCCGTTACGACGGCATCGCCTGGGCCGAGAGCCGGCCGCCGCGCGGGGTCGTGCTGACGAAAACCGTCGCGGGCGGCGGTGAGACCTGGCTGATCGGTTCGCGGGAGGGCGCGCAGGTGTTGCTGCGCTGGGACGGGCGCGGCTGGGAGGACGTGCCGGTGCCGCCGGGATCCGTGTACGGCCTGCACATCGTGGCGGCCGACGACGTCTGGGCCGCGGGTGACACCGCGTCGGGGGCGGCCGTCTCGCACTGGAACGGGCAGGCATGGCAGCAGACGATCGTGGACGGTTTCCCGCGGTCGGGCTTGAGCAGTGTGCTGGCGGTCTCGCCGACGGAGGTGTGGGCGGGCGGCACGGCCGGGTTCGTCGGCGGCCCGGTCGGCCGGCCGATTCCGCCGCTGCTGGTCCGCTGGGACGGACAGTCATGGAACCGGGTGGCCGTGCCCACCGACTTCGGCGCGATCAGCTCACTGGTACCCGCCACGTCCGGCGCGCTTGCCTGGGTCGCGGTGGCCCGCTCGCAGAAGTGGGGTCCGCCGGGCAGCTATCCGCCGTTCGTCCCCGGACCGGATTTCCTCGCCTGGAACGGACAGTCGTTCACCGAGCACAGCGAACCGGCGGTGTCGGGGGAGGGTGGGTCCTCGCTGGTGCGGCTGGCGCCGGTGCCGGGCACGGCGACGGTGTGGTCGGTCGGCCGCGCAGACGGCCCCGAGGGCACCTTCGCGCCACGCATCCTGCGGTTCGGCTGAGAAGTCGGACGCGGCCACCTGTGGCAGAGCGCTTCGCTCGTCCGCGACGTCCGCGACGCCGGCGCGTTCGTCAGCGCGTGGCCATCCCACAGGCAAGGGCGGAACATCTGCGACCGGTCCGGGCCGGCGCCCCACCCTCTACCTGGGCCCTCGGCAGCCCAAGTCGACGTGTAGACGGTCACGGTGCCGCGGCCTGCCGACAACGTGCCGGTCCGCAAAGGGAGATGAGCAACAAAGGCCCCTGCTATGGTGCGCCGATGCCATCGATCAAGCAGTTCCAAGTCACCTTCGACTGCGCGGAGCCTGAGCGCGTCGCTCGCTTTTGGTGCGAGGTGTTGGGGTACGTCGTACCGCCGCCACCGGAGGGGTTTGCTACGTGGGGCGATTTCGATCGCTCTCTGCCGCCTGAGCGGCAGGGTTCGGCGTTCGTGTGCAGTGATCCCTCAGGCGTGGGCCCGCGACTGTTCTTCCAGCGCGTTCCCGAAGGGAAGGTCGTCAAGAATCGGCTGCATCTTGATGTGCGAGTCGGCACCGGACTCGTGGGGGCAGAGCGCCTCGCCACGCTCGAAGCCGAGTGCGCTCGACTGGTCGCGCTCGGTGCCGTACGCGTGCGACTGTTGCTTGCCGATGACCAAAACGAGTCGTGCCTCGTGATGCAGGACGTCGAGGGCAACGAGTTCTGTCTCGACTGAGCCTCCTCCGAGAGGGCGAGGTGGGAGCCGTCTCCGTGGGCGGGGCAGGTGTGGCCGTAATGCCCGCGTTGCCTTGGCCGCCCTGGCGGCTGCGGGTGCCGCCCATTGATCGCCCGCTGTGACGTGGACCCGGAAGGCCTCCCCGGGATACCACTCCAAGGGGTCGGGATCGACGGTGGTGCCTTGTGCGGTGCGGTGTTCGATCGTCTTGGTGGCGACGAGCCTTCACCGCTGGCCTGCTCAGCTGCAGGTAAAGGGTGACGGTGGCCCGGGTACCGGAGGCGTCCTTGTCGGTAATGCGGATGACGCCGTTGCCGCCGGCGTCGCTCTCAGCTCTGTTCGAGCAGCGGGCCGATTTTGTCCGCCCGCCGCCCGCCGAGCCCCGCGTGATCGTGCAGCAGGCTGATCGAGCACGTCGAGGCCCCTTCTTCTGTGTCGCTGACACGGCGCTCCAGGTGAGCCCGGAGTGAACCGGCAAGGAGCGCCGCCCGCCCTGGTTCGTTGACCGTCTGTCGGCGGTCATGTCGTTCGGAAGTCGTCCACCCGCTCGCCCTCCGCCTGGGACGGTTCGGTTCGGGGGACGTCCGGATGCTGCTCCTCCAGCGCTCGCTCGGCCGGTTCCTCACGCTCCCCCTCGGCCTGGGAGGGCGTGTGCGAGTACAGCCAGCGGTCGTAGTCCGAGGCTCCGGTCTTCATGGCGGGCCTCCCTTGGTCGCTTATGTCCATGCTCCTCCCGGGCCCGCCGGAGGGCCAGAACGGCCGAGTCGCATTTTTCGCCTCGATCGACTGGCGGGGCGGTGATCCCGACGCGTGGGTGACCTGCCAATGACGGAGCCGCCCGCCGGTATGTCCCCCGTGGCGGGCGGCTCGCGCCGTAGGTGTTCAGAGATCGAGGTCGGCGGCGGCGCACGTAAGGCGTCCTGGGCCGCTGGACGACACCGGCCGGGGCCGGCGACGGGATTCGAACCCGCGTTACCCGCTTGAGAGGCGAAGTAGCCGCAGCCTCCGCACCTGAACACCAGCACCGTAGCGTGCGTGCGGCGGGCGGGGCACCTGACTTTCTCATGCCTCCTCGGTTGCTCAGGTGGCTTGGGTGCCGTCTCGATGTGGCCTGGCTCGTGGACGAGCCGCGCAGCGGCACATCCGATCGAAGCGCTCGGTGACCTTGGCGTTCGTCAGCGTCGCGAGAATCCGGTGGCATGATCTGCGTTCTTGCGGGAAGGCGGCTTTGGTGTCGTACGCGCCTGCGGAGCTCGTGTCGCAGGTGAGTTCCGCCCTGGTCCAGGCCGGCTTTCAGGTGATGGGCGATGCGGACACCGGCGTCCCGGGGCTGCGTGTGACCGAGGTGCCTGCGGGCGCGTTGGTCGGCTGGACGGCTTCGGACGGCTTCACCGCGCTGGCCCGTGAACAAGCCGGACGTCCTTCGAGTGACGACAGCATGAGAGTGATCGTGCAGGCCGCAGTGACAGGGCTGCTGGTCCAGCTCGGACACACCGTCACCGAAGCCTCCCACGAGGGAGACTTGGTGGTCCTTGCTGACACCGTCGCGCCGGACGGTCCATGAAGCGGCAGATGCCGACCCGTTGACACTGCCTTGTCTGGTGTCGTCCTCCAATGCTGTTCGGGGTTCGGGAGGCGCGCGAACAAGGGTGAGGGCCGGCCTCATCGTCCGCGACGCGCAGCACCCTTGCACGTATGTGAAGCAGGCTGCAGACCATCGCGTCCGGTGAGCCGCCTTGGAGGGTCGCAGGGCGTCCCATGGACGCTCGACGCAGCACTGGACCACCGGAAGCAGGCAGGTGATTGGGCGTCAGACGCCGTTGTCAGTGCCTCGCTCTAGAGTGAAGACATCACTCGGGGAGCCTCGGAGGGGGAACAGAAGCATGTCCGCAAACAGGATCCAGCACAAGGTGAATCACGTCGCGCTGGTAGTGGACTGTTCGGGTTCAATGCGTCCGCACCAGAGTCAACTCATCCGAGTTGTGGACGAATTCGTGGCGGGACTGAAGGCCGAGTCGGACAGCCTCGGCCACGAGACCCGGATCAGCCTCTACTCCTTCGACCACAAGGTGGAGAACCTGGTCTGGGACATGGACGTGAAGCATCTGCCGTCCATGCGGGGGCTGTACCGGGTCAACAATGGGGCTACGGCCCTCATCGAGGCTTCGCTGAAGTCCCTGGATGACCTGGGCCATATCTGGGAGGAATACGGCGAGCACAGCTTCCTCCAGATCGTCGTGACGGACGGCGAGGAGAACGCCTCCGGCGGCGACCGGCGGCACGACGGCGACATGACCATCCTCGGCCCCTGGCTAGACAAGATCACGGCGAAGATGAGTGGGCTTCCGGGGCACTGGACCTCGGCGATCCTCGTTCCGAACTCCCTGGCCAAGCGGACCGCCCAGAACTACGGTTTCCCGGCCGGGAACATCGCCATCTGGGATGCGGATTCCCAGAAGGGCGTCGAGGAGGCGATCGGCACCGTGCGCGCTGCCGCCACCAGCTTCCTCCGCGGGCGAGAACAAGGGGTGCGCGGTACGAAGAACCTGTTCGCCGTCGGTCAGGACATATCGGTTGACGAGGTGCGGGCGAACCTCGAACCGATTCCTGCCGACAAGTACCGGCTTCTCAAAGTCGACAAGGAGGTCGAGATTCGCCCCTTCGTCAATTCGCATCCGGGCGTGACGTACGAACGTGGTTCGTGTTACTACCAGTTGGGCGCCCGGGCTCAGGTTCAGCAGAACAAAGAAGTCATCGTGGTCGAGAAGGACACCGACCGCGCCTATACGGGCGACGCGGCCCGCAGCCTTTTGTTCGGTACGGGTGTCCAGGGGACCGTCTCCGTGAAAGCGGGGAACAACCCGAAGCTGGAGGTGTACGTACAGAGCCGTTCGGTGAACAGGAAGCTCAAGCCGAAGACACGTCTGCTCATCATGCTCTGACATCAGAGAGCGAAGAGCGGGGTGGTCCGGGGCCAGTCTGCTGCCCACGCTCGTCACTTCCGTGAGCGACAGATGTCGCCCCGTGCATTCACCGGAGGCACGGGGCGGCAGGGGGCGGCAGGGGGTGCCGTGAAGGCCGCAGGAGCGATGTGTGTTGGCCTACCGACCCGTGTCCTTCTGGTCGTTCAGGCTCTCGCAGTTGCCCCACTCGACGGCGAGAACGTTCAGCCGCCCGCGAACCTTCGTCGCCGGCCGGGGCGAGCAGTGGGTCCATGGCTCGGCCGGGGGCCTGCGGGAGGGTGGCGCTGCGGCCGCTGTAACGCGTACGTACCCTCGCGTCGTGCCGATGCAGCAGCATGCCGGGAGCCGCCACCGTGCGAGTGTCCGTTCCGGCGACGGCGTCTTCGGTCTCGCGGACCTCGTATCTGCGCCGCCTGTCGTGGGGCAGGCCCCGTGTCGCGGCGGAGTTCTGGCGGGGCTGCTCGCGTTCTGGGCGGGCCCGGTCAGGAGGTGCCGAGGCTCCCGACGGATGGTTCCAGCAGGTCGAAGGCGCGGGTCCCGTCCGATGCGACGATCGCCTCGATTTCTTCATCCGGCCGTCCGGCGAGGGTGAGGTACTGGATTTGCTGGAAGAGGATGCGGTGGACGGTACCGAGCAGGCCGGCGGCCGTGCGGATGGTGATGTCGTCGATCGGCATGCCCTCGGCCTGGGCGAGAGCCTCTGCCAGTGCTTCTTCCCGACGGTCGTGCAGGCCGCGCACGCAGATCGTGAGGGTGGGGCTGTCGGCGATCATCCGGGCGAAATCGGGGCCGGTGAAGCCGGTTACGGGATCGTGTGTGGCCAGTGCGTCGGTGAAGGCGCGGCGCAGTGCCCCCAGGGCTGACTCACCGGCGTGCCGCGCTGTCACGGCCGCGGCCAGGGTCGCGACGAAGGCGTCTTGATGGTCCAGGGCCATGTCCTCCTTGCGGGCGAAGTAGTTGGTGACGGTCTTTTTGGAGACACGCGCGGCGTCGGCGATCTCGGCGATCGTCGTGGCGTCGAAGCCCTGCTCGAGGAAGAGGCGGGTGGCCTGGTCGGAGATGTGCTGGCGGGTCTCCTGCTTCTTGACCTCGCGCAGGCCCGCAGGTTGTGACGTCGCGCGCTCGTTGTCGCTACTCATGGGCGAATCTTACACCGATAGTATTTTTACGTTGACGGCATCCTGGCTCTAGGAGTAAATTTACTCTCGACGTAAGTTCACGTGAAGGGGGATCGGTGACTGTGCACCCAGCTGTTGCCCCCGCTGCCCGCCCGCGAGCGGGTGGTGTTTCTCCAGCCGCTGATCACCTCCTCGACGGTCGAGGTGCGTGAGAACACCTACTACAACGCCCGAAAGGGGTGACCGACTTCGAGCGGCGCAACGGCAACCCTGCCCGCCCGATCCGGCAGCGCTACAGCGACGCGGACGTCGCGCTGCTGCTGTCGGCCGCCTGGTGGGACTGGCCCATCGAGCTGATCACCCGTCCTGTGCGCACGACCGTGGCCGGCATCCCCGCGGAGATCAGCGAGATCGCCGCGTGTCACGGTGCCGCCCGCAGCTCAGCCCCCGCGTCCTGACCGACCACCCTCCTCAATCGGGCCCGCCCCGGCCCGCACGCATTCACCCCCGTCCGCCCGAGCAAGGAGCATGCATTGCCCGACACCCAGTCCGCCACCGTGCCCCCGATGGTCTCGCTGCCCGCCCAGGCGGAACGCCTCATCGAGCTGGGACTGCACACGCACGCCGGGATGCCGGCCGAGGAAGTCCGCACCTTCGCCGAGCAACACCGGAACGAGGACAGTGACACCCTGCTGGCCATCGACCCGGGCCGCGTTCCCGCCTCGGTCCTCACCCCGCTGCTCCGCCACGGCGACAAGCCCGGCTTCGTCGTCACCGACATGCCCGACGTCGACCACTTCACGCCCCACGGGATCGACCTGCCCGACTCCCCGCTCTACGTGGTCAGCGGCGTAGACCGGGGCGACCACATGGCCAACTGGAGCCCGGAGGAAGCACTGCCCGCGCTCACCAAGGAGGACCGCACCCCACTGCTGCTCAGCGAAGGCATCCACTGGGTGCTCCAGCAGCCGGCGGCCCTCGAGCGCAACCGCTGCTTCATGACCATCGGCTCCCGGCTGCGCAAGCCGAACGGCACGTACGACGCCCGCACCCCCGCAATCTGGATCAGCAACGGCACCGGCCGGGACGGCCGCGAGAGACGCAACGCCCCGAAGGTCGGCTGGTGCTGGTGGGGAAACCGCCACACCTGGCTGGGCTTTGCCAGCGCGAGGGCCCGCGGAATCTGACGAACCGGAGGCGGACACCGCCAGCGTGCACCGGTATCCCGCCGCCGTTGCGCGCCCTGGCGGCCGAGGGTCCGTCACCGGCCCCGTGAGCAGGCCGCGACGAGTACGGGGGTCACCTTGTGGCCCGCGCCTGATCCCGCTGCAGCACGCCGATCGGCGCGACCGACGGCCGCCG
Source organism: Streptomyces sp. NPDC033131 (assembly GCF_055578365.1). NCBI lineage: Bacteria > Bacillati > Actinomycetota > Actinomycetes > Kitasatosporales > Streptomycetaceae > Streptomyces > Streptomyces sp. NPDC033131. The sequence goes on along the minus strand of NZ_JBVIPA010000013.1, from coordinate 200,996 downwards.
ACCGCCGGCACCGGGTCCGGCGCGTATGCACAGGGGCCGTATGCGCAGGGGCGAAGGCGCTCCAGTCGGGCGGCAGGGGCATGCACACACTTCTGTGACCGAGTGGTTCAGTTGGTACTACGCGCCAGAAGCAGCGCTCTGCCTCAAGTCGCCCTGACCGACAACGAAAAGAGCTTTACGCTCTCCCCATGGTCTCGGCATGATTCCCCTCGTGCACGAGGACAGGGACCATGGCGGGCAAGGACGGTACACGCTGACGGACACGGACAGCGGCCATGTCTGGGGCGTCTGCGCAGAGGTGGAGGGGCTGTTCAGGGAACCCCGGCGTGGGACGTACGAACTGTTCGGCTGGGTTCCACACGAAGCCGAGGTGTGCGGCTGGGTGGGCAGCCGGGTGTGGCTCGTGCCGGAGGACAGGACGCTCGATGCCTGGCTACTGGAGGACGCGGAGAGCCGCGGACGGCAGCCGGGAACGGACGGTCTCGTGCTCACCGGTCTGGACGACCACAACGGCCCGCCCGAGGGACACAGGGATGCTGTCCGACTCCACGACGGCTACCGGTGGTTGGGATCCTGCCGAGAGTTCGCCCGCGTCCTGCCTCCCGAAGACGCGGCGCCCCCGCTCGTCCTGCGGGGGCTCGTCCCGGGTGATCGGCTACGACGGGCACTGACGGTAGGCACCCGCCGCGCGCTGGACCTGGAGGAGGCCTGGCTGGAGATACGGGACGACAGCGGCGAGCCGCTCACCGACCGGTTGCTGCGGCCCCGAATCCGTGCGTGGCGCCGGTCCTCTCACGGGGCGAAGCTGATCGATCTGGAACTCGAGGGAGAGCTCGAACCCGTACCGGGGCACGCCAAGCCCATCTGGGAGCGCTGGCTCGCCGGCCCGCCGGACACCGCCGGCGCCTGGGCGGACCTCGACACCCGGCAGCGCGATGCCTGGCTCGCGCTCGTCCGCGAGCGGGGCTGCCGGCTCAAGCACCGGGACAGGCCGGCCGGACACGCGTACGAACTGGACGGTCGACACGTCACTGATGAACCGGGCCTCTTTCTCGCACTTGGCGAGGCCGTCAACGGGCCGGGTGGTTACTTCGGCGGCTGCCTGGACGCAATCGTGGACTGTCTGCGCGGCAACTTCGGCTATATCGCTCCCGCGAACCTGCTCTGGCGGGATGCGTCGACCGCACGCGGGCACCTGTCCCGCGTCCTGGCGCCGGAGGGTGAGCCCTATGACCTGGTCGCCACGGTGCTCGAAATCCTGGCCGACGGCGGGATGCGCGTCACCTTCGCGTGAATCGGCGTCCGCCGCGCCGAAGCAGCGGGGGCTCCATGCTGCACTCAGGAGTGATGTCCTCGGGCTGACGTCTCGCGGTAACGCCCCCGACCGGCGGGCCTTGCGGCGCAGGCACGCTCACGGCAACTGCCGCGCCGTAGCTGCTGCTTGCGGGCCGGGGGTGCCGGGAACTCACGAGACAGACCCGTTCGGAGCATCGGCGGCGCGGGTATGCCATGTCCTGCCGCGCGCATGTCACGAGCGCGGATCCGGCTTCGACCGAGGGGCGTCATTGCGACACAGAGTGGCTGGTCCGGGGCTCGGTGAAATCCGCGGCGATCACGCCATCATCAACCCGGCGATGGGCGCCATGGCGCAGGTGCTGCGGGGATTCTTGCTGCTTCTCTGGATCGCCCTGCTCGTCGCCACTGTCGTCAACCCGTCCGCAGTCAATGACAATGCCGCTGTCGCGACGGCGGTGGTGGCCGTGGTGTACGCTCTGAAGTCCGGATGGCGCCGGCTGACCGCCCGGCTTGGTGTGAACAGGTGTTACCTGTGCGCGGACGGCGTGGCCGTCACCGACCGGTTCGGCCGGACACGCGACTCTGTGGCGTGGTGCGAGGTGACCGGGGTGCAGGCGGTGCTGGGTCTCGTCATAGGCTGCCACCGCATCGAAATCTTCAGAAGCCGTGACACCACCCCCCTCTGGTTCGTGGCGCCGGGAGCGAAGTCCGCCCTGGTGCAGGCTCTGCTCGACGAGGGCAGGCGCAGCGGCGTCCTCCAGAATCGCGCGCAGGGGCATTGAGGCAGGTTGTCGATGCATCTGCGACCAGGCGAGACCGAGGCCGTTGGCTGGAGGGTGGTGACCGTGCTCGACGCCGTACGGCAGCTGCGCGACGCATCACCCGACGTCACCGGACGGCCGCGAGTGATCGCGATCGACGGTCGGGGCGGCGCCGGCAAGACGACCCTGGCCGAGCGGCTGCGCAAGGTGGTGCCCAACTCCGCCATCGTGCACACCGACGACATCGCCTGGAACCACGCCTACTTCGACTGGGGCGCCGTGCTTGTCGAGAACATCCTGCAACCCCTGCACCGGGGTGAGGCGGTGGACTTCCGCCCCGATGCCTGGATCACCCACGACCGGCCAGGATCGATCACCGTCCCCGCCCGGACCGACTTCGTCTGGGTCGAGGGCACCGGCATCATCCGCGAAGAGCTTGCCTTGTGGTTGGACGCTTCGGTGTGGATGCAGGGGGACCTCGACGAGCAAGAGCGCTTGTTGGTCGTCCGTGACGGTGACTCACCCGAGCAACTGGAGCACGTGGCGAACTGGCTGTCGGAGGAAGTGCCGTTCTTGTTGCGAGAGCAGCCGTGGGCCCGCGCCACGATGATCGTGGCAGGCCCTCCCCGGACCGACCACGACCCGGACACCGAGTTGGTCGTCGCCCCGCCGACCAGGTCCAGGTCGGCCGACCCGCCTGCAGAACGTGAGTGAGCGGTACGAGCGGAACTCGGCAAGGGCCGCGCGCGACGCCGGGCAGACCAAGCTGCCCGGCCCGGTGATGCCGTAGGTGCGCGGCCGGATCGTGGCGACCATCCCGGTGCCTTGCCCAGGCGGGTCCGCGAACCCGGGATCGGCCGGGGCGTCAGGTTTTCACGCAGCGTCGGAGGGCGCCTCGCTCTGCTGGGCGACGGGCGTCAGCTCGGCGCCGGGAGCACCCGCTCCCATGACAGCCGCTCGCGTTCAGGACTCGAGGAATTCAAGCGCCCTCAGCACGAATTCATCGTGGAATTGGAAGATTCCTCCGTGTCCGGCATCCGGGTAGAGGGGGACGAGTTCGCTCTGGGGCAGGCGTGCTGCCAGGTCGAGGGTGTTCCGGCTGGGCACCATCCGGTCGTTCTCACCGTTTGCCAGGAGGACCGGCTGGCGAACGTCCGACAGGTCGGACGGCGCCTGGCGACCCCATTGTCTGATGGCCTTCAGCTGGGCGCGGAACGACGGCAGGGAGATGTCTTTGTCGCGGTCGTGTGTGCGCTCCTTCAGTCGTTCCAGGAAGGCGCGTCCGGCCCGCCGGCCGTCTGCGGTGTCCGTGAAGAAGAGCGAGAGCTTGGGATCCTGGCGGGTGAGGGCGCCCTTGAGCGTGGCCTGGATGCTGAGCGCCGGGACCTTGCTGATGCCGGGCCCCCCGGCGGGGCCCGTGCCCGCGAGGATGACCTTGCGGACGAGGCGCGGTTCTTCTGCCACGATGACCTGTGCGACGAAGCCGCCCATCGACAGGCCGAACAGATCGACTTGGTCGAACCCGAGGGCCCGGATGAACAGCACCGCGTCGCGGGCCATCGCCTCGATCGAGTCCGGCGTGGAACCGCTCGATCCGCCCACCCCGCGGTTGTCGAAGGTGATGACCCGACGTCGCGCGGCGAGTCCGTCGACGATGCGCGGGTCCCAGTTGTCCAGGACCCCGGCCAGGTGAATCAGGAGGATCAGCGGTACGCCATCCTCGGTGCCGAGTTCCCGGTAGGCGAAGTTCTCGCCGTGAACGGACACGGAGCGGGTCGGCGCGTTCTTGTACGACGACGTGGAGGCGGGCGGGGAATTACGCGGGGTGCTCATGTTCAGGTCCTTTTGTAGCGGGGGTTCCAGCACACTTCTCGTTGGCGCGGGCTGTTGTCGTTCCGGCGCTCATGGAGGCTCTTGACCGCCCGGCGGGGCTGTTCCCTCACGTCGTCCTGATGCCGGCCTGCCCGTGACCGGGGGAGAGGCAAGACCCGATGAATTATGATCGTAATGTTATGTGGTCGGTCGGCGGACCGCAAGTGGGTCCGGTGCTCTCAGGGCCGCCGCCGCGCTGTGACGCCCGGGCGCGGCCGGGCGCCCTGCGGTGCGGCATGCTCCTGCTGCGGGTGTCTCAGGTGGAGGTCCTGGCGCACTCGTGCTCCTCGTTCAGCAATGCGAGGGCGTTGTGGATGCCCTCCTCGAGGAGTTCGTCGGCGAGGCGCGTGTCGGCGAGGGCGCGGGAGAGCTGCAGCGTCCCGGCCATCATGGCGTAGGCTCCGAGTGCCTTGGTGCGGGCCGAGAGCGGATCGTCGGGTGACAGGCGGGCGGCGAAGCCGTCGATGACCATCAGCACGCCGTCCGTGTAAGCCTGCTTGGTCGGGTCTGTGCAGCGCCGGATTTCGTCGAGCAGGGCGGCGGAGGGGCAGCCGTCGTCGGAGCTGTCGCGGTGCCGGGCGGACAGGTACCACCGGACGATCTCCTCAAGTCCGGCGCGGCCGGGTGCCGCCTGGGCGACGATGTTCGCGTTCTGTGTCTGTAGCTGGTCGGCGACCGCGGTGGCCACGAGGTCGTCCTTCGACGTGAAGTGGGTGTAGAAGGCGCCGTTGGTCAGCCCTGCGTCCTTCATGAGCGCCGAGATGCCCGAACCGTCGATGCCGTCCCGCTTGAACCGGCGCCCGGCCGCCTCGACGATCCGCTGCCTGGTCGCCTGCTTGTGCTCTGTCCCGTATCGCACTGCACGCTCCTTTCGTCCCTCGGAGGGGTCGCTCGCTCTCCCTCGCCGCATTGTATTATGAATGTAATTCAATGCCGCCAGGGCGTCGACCATCGTCCGCTCGTGGAGTCCGCCAGGTTTTGCCCTTTGCGGCGACTGATCCGTCTGTTTCCGGTCTGCCTGGCCTCTGAGCGCAACGCGACTGTGTTCGACCACGTCGGCGTCGGCCACCCGACGGCGGAGCGCGCGACCGGCTTGAGGGGTTCGTCTCGGGGGTCATGGCGGTGGGTCGGCCTTCAGTGCGAGCGCCGCCTCATGGCTGTGTGAGGCGGCGCTCGCGCGATGGTGGAACGTCGCCGTTGTGGGGCCCGGCCAGCGGTCGGCGCGTCCCGGCGGTGCGACCTCGCGGCGGATGGCGGATGGCTCAACGTGGCTGCTTGCTCGGCCCGCCTACGCGTACGTGTCACGACTGGTCGGCCGGCCATGGCCTCCGTCTTCGCGGTCAAGTGCATCGCTGTACCTGGGGCTCCGGATTCACCTCGCCTTGATGTCGCAGGCCCTCGGGCCCCGGGCCGCTTGGCCGCGCACCCATCGTCGACCGCCGCACGCGCTCCGTCGTTCGGCCCGGGGTGGTGGGCAGGCGGCGCGCCCCCCAAGAGCGGGGCAGCTCCCCTGAGCGGCCCAGAGTGGAGTGCGACCTGCGTCGATGGGTGTTTCTTGCGACGGTGCACAGCCGCACGCGTGGCTGTCCGCGGGGCGGGCCATCGCGGCAGTGGCCCCCGCTCGCTAGGGCGGGCAAGGGGTGTGGATCGGGGGCGGCATCGCCCCGCCGTGATCGTCGCAGGTCGTGCCGTCCACCGTGCTTCGCCGGCGTGTGCGTCTTGTTCGGCTGTGAGGGCTTGCGACTCAATGAAATTATGATCATACTCTAATGGTCGACGGGAAGCCGAAGTGCTCGACCGCTCAGAGTTCCGACGCCTACGGCCTGCCCGTCGACTCCGCAGACTGCGCCTGCAGTCGGCGGACCCCAGGTAACTGCTCCGCATCCCCCTTCCAAGGAGGAGGGGGTGGTGTCCTCGCAGGAACCCTCGTATCCCTCACCCCGAAGGGCGCGACCGTGAATGACTCACAGGATGTGCGAGGCGATGTCGTGACGTCGTACAAGAACGCGCCGACCCGCACCATCACCGCCGGTGGGGTGACCTTCTCCTACCGAGAGCTCGGTCCGCGGTCCGGCGTGCCGGTGGTCTTTCTCAACCATCTCTACGGAGTCCTCGACAACTGGGACCCCCGGGTCGTCGACGGCATCGCCGCCAAGCATCACGTCATCACGTTCGACAACAGGGGCGTCGGCGCTTCCACCGGTTCGACCCCGCGCACCATCCAGGAGATGGCGAAGGACGCCGTCACCTTCATCCGGGCGCTCGGGCTGGAGCGCGTCGACCTCCACGGCTTCTCGATGGGCGGCATGATCGCCCAGGTGATCGTGCAGACCGACCCGCAGCTCGTCCGCAAGCTGATCCTCAGCGGTACCGGTCCCGCGGGCGGCGAGGGCATCAAGAACGTGACGGTGTTGTCCCATCTCGACACCGTCCGGGCCCTGTTCACCTTCCAGGACCCGAAGCAGTTCCTCTTTTTCACCCGCACCGCCACCGGGCGTCGGGCCGGCAAGGAGTTCGTGGGTCGCCTGAAGGAGCGCACCGCGGACCGGGACAGGACCATGTCCCTCATCGCGTACAGCAACCAGCTCAAGGCCATTCACCGCTGGGCCCTGGAGCGGCCCCACGACCTCTCGGGCATCCAGCAGCCCGTGCTCGTCGCCAATGGTGACCACGACAGAATGGTGCCGACGAAGAATTCGTACGACCTGGCCCAGCGGCTGCCGAACAGCGAGTTGGTGGTCTACCCCGACGCCGGCCATGGCGGCGTCTTCCAGTTCCACGACCGGTTCGTGGAGACAGCGCTCGAATTCCTCGCCCGGCAGTAGGCGGGCGGTGCAACCGTCGCTTGGGCCGAGGACGTTGCCTCGGAGCCGTGACGCCCGGTGGGGCGGGCGGCTCGAGGTGCCCGTTCGGAGTTTCTGCGCCCTTGAGCCCGGCGAAGGGTGCTCGACGGCAGACGTGGACGCATGGATGCCGACGCATCACGTCGACGCGAGAACGGGCCTCGCGGAGAAGCCTCCTGCGAGTCCGTGGGCGGGGCGGGCGTAGGTCTTCCGCTCACCCCATGAATGCGAGGGCGTTATTGATTCCCTGTTCCAGGACCTCGTCGGCGAACTTGCCGTCGGACAGGGCGCGAGACAGTTGCAACGTCCCCACCAGCATGGTGAAGAGTCCGATGGCCTTGGCTCGAGCGGACTGCGGGTCCTCGGGTGCCAGCCGGGCGGCGACTTCCTCCACGACGTCCCGTGCGCCATCGGTGTAGGCCTGTTTGGTCGCGTCTCCGCAGCGGCCGATCTCGTCGAGCAGGGCGGCGGAGGGGCATCCGAGGCCGGGGTGGTCCCGGTGCTCGGGCGACAGGTATTCGCGAATGAAATCCTCGAGCCCCGGGCGGCCGGGCCGCAGGGTGTCGTATGTTGCGAGCTGCGTGCGCAGCTCGCCGGCCACGACATGGGCGACGAGGTCGTCCTTGGACGCGAAGTGGGCGTAGAAGGCTCCGTTGGTGAGTCCGGCGTCCGACATCAGCGTGGAGATGCCCGAGCCGTCGATGCCGTCCTGCTTGAACCGCTGGCCGGCCTTCTCGATGATGCGTTGCCGCGTCACCTGCTTGTGCTCCTTGGCGTAACGGACCACGAGCTTCCTCCATTCGCTCCGTAAGGCGGTTGCCCCGTACTCAAGAGTAGTCTATGACCTGACACATGTAATATTACGGGCGGCAGGTGATTTTGGCCACGGCTTTCGCGCCATTGATCGGCATCGGACGGACCGGTGTCGAGGGCTCATGTGCGCAGGCGGGCGCCTTTCCCCGGCCGGGCGGTGACTTCGCGAGGGGTGAGGGTGGAGTGTTCCGTGGAGCACTGGACGACGACGCGGACCGGGGCGTCGCAGTCGGTGTGGCGGATGTCCAGTGCGGGGCCGTCGGGGCCGAGAGTGTGAGTCTCGCCCCATTGGGTGAGTGCCATCAGGACGGGCCACAGGTCCCAGCCTTTGCGGGTCAGGCGGTATTCGTTGCGGGGGCGGCTGCCGGGCTCCTGGTAGGGGACGGTCTTCAGGATGCCGGCCGCGGTGAGCTTGCGGAGGCGGTCGCTGAGGACGGCTTCCGAGAGGCCGATGTGGCGGTGGAAGTCGTCGAAGCGGCGGACTCCATTGACGGCGTCACGCAGGATCAGCAGTGTCCACTTCTCCCCGATCACGTCGAGCGTGCGCTGGACGGGGCAGTTCTCCGTACTCGTCTCGAGCCACTCCATCCCGCCATCGTAAGAGCCTGGCTTCGTCATTGACAGTCAGGCGAGCCCGCGGCTAGCTTCATTTGAAAAAGTCAGATGGGAAGGCGTCGGTCGTGGGACGAACACGTACGTATCAATGGGAAGATCCCGCGATCCTGGCGGAAGCCGCCGGACGCATGGCCGGCATCGACTTCCTGCGCGAGCTGCAGGCGGGGCGGCTGCCGGGACCGCCCATCAACTACAGCGTCGACTTCACCCTGGACGAGGTGGAGCCCGGCAGGGCGGTGTTCTCGCTGACGCCGGGGGAGGAGCACTACAACCCGATCGGCAGCGTGCACGGCGGCGTCTTCGCCACTCTGCTGGACTCGGCGGCGGGCTGCGCCGTCCAGTCCACCCTCCCGCAGGGCGTGGCGTACACCTCGCTCGACCTGACGGTGAAGTTCCTGCGGCGGATCACCGTGGACACGGGCACGGTGCGCGCCATCGGCACGGTCGTCAACCAGGGCCGTCAAACCGCTCTCGCCCAGGCCCAGTTGGTCGACGCGAAGGACCGACTGCTCGCCCACGCCACCAGCAGCTGCATGCTCTTCCCGGTGCCTCCCGCGCAAAGGTGAGCATGGGCGGCGACCGGTGATGTCTGTGCGGTGACAGCGGACTCCTTGGCCTCGGCGCAGAACGCCGGGAGACGAGGTGAAACAGCTGCGGCGTACGGCGGTGGCGGACCGTAATTCCTCGGGTGGCCCAACCGCCCTGCGCCGCAGCCGTGTCGAGGCGCCCGAAGCCGGTGATCGGCTGGGGCGTCGTCATCCTCGGTCCCGGGGCGTGGGTGGGGTGGCCGGTCAGCCGGTGGCGCTGCCGCCGGAGCCCTGTCTCCCCTTGATCCTCAGGGCACAGCGGATGAGACGTCGGCGAGGGAGGCCGGAAGTACCTGCTCCGCCCAGATGACCTTGCCCTCGCGGTTGTGCCGTGTGCCCCAGTGTTCGGTGAGTTGGGCGACGAGGAGCAGGCCGCGGCCGCCCTCGTCGAAGACCCGGGCGCGGCGCAGGTGCGGGGCGGTGCTGCTGGCGTCGGAGACTTCGCAGGTCAGAGCGGATTGAAGGATCATCCGCAGTTGGATGGGGCTCCTGCCGTAGCGGATGGCGTTCGTCACCAGTTCGCTGACCACGAGCTCGGTGGTGAAGGCCAGTTCTTCCAGCCCCCAGGCGGCCAGCTGATCGGATGCCTGGGCGCGGGCCTTGGAGACGCCTGCCGGGTCGCTGGGAAGGTCCCATGTGGCGACGTGATCGGCATCGAGAGCTGCGGTTCGGGCCACCAGGAGGGCGACGTCGTCAGCGGGGCGGCTGGGCAGCAGTGCGGAGAGCAGTTCGTCGCAGGTCTCCTCGAGCGATGCCGGTGCTCGGGCGAGAACGTCCCGCAGCAGTGTGAGGGCGGCGTCGAGATCACGGGAGTGGCTCTGGACGAGGCCGTCGGTGTACAGCACCAGCCGGCTGCCTGGGTGCAGTTCGAACTGGGCGGTTTCGAAGGGGAGTCCGCCCAGGCCCAGTGGCGGGCCGATCGGCAGCTTCGGGAAGTCGACCGCGTTGGATGCGCGGGCATCGTCGTCAGCGGTCGGGGGAGTCACCACGGCCGGCGGAAGGTGTCCGGCGCTGGCCATGGAGCACGTTCGGGAGACGGGGTCGTAGACCGCGTACAGGCAGGTGGCGCTGATCTCGTCCGTGCGCTCTTCCTCCTCGCGCTGCAGGCGGATGACCACGTCGTCGAGGTGGGTCAGCAGTTCGTCGGGCGTCAGGTCGATGTCCGCCAGGGTGCGGACGGCCGTCCGTAGTCGGCCCATGGTGGCAGCGGCATGCAGGCCGTGACCGATCACGTCGCCCACGACGAGTGCGACGCGGGCTCCGGAGAGCGGTATCACGTCGAACCAGTCGCCCCCCACGCCCGCTCGCGATCCGCTGGGCAGGTAGCGCGATGCCGTCTCGACCGCGGACTCGTTCGACACGTGGTGCGGCAGCAGGCTGCGTTGGAGGGTGAGTGCGATGGAACGCTCCTGGGTGTACGGCGGGCGTTGTCGATGTTCACCGCCGCTCTGGACGCGATCTCCTGGGCCAGAAGCAGTTCGTCGTCGTCGAAGGGCTCCGCCGTTTGACGGCGGACGAACTGTGCGAGTCCCAGCGGGTTTCCGCGGGCCCACAGCGGGACCAGGAGTACGGAGCGCAGGCCCAGGGCGCGCAGGGCGGGCTCGTGGTCCGCCGACATCGCCAGCCACGAGGGGACGTCGTCGGCGGCGATGCGGAGCCGGGAAGGCTGTCCGGTGGCCAGTACGCGAGCCGGCTCCGAGTCTTCCGGGTAGGTGTGCGTCTGCCCTGTGACGACTGCCGGATCCGGGCAGCTGTCCGAGACGGCCTGGGCGATGCGGCGGAGCGTATCCGGAACGGCCACCGGATACGGCCCCTCGTGGAGGGCGGAGGACAGGAGGTCGACGGTGACGAGGTCCGCGAGGTGGTCGGCACCGACGTCCGCCAGTTCCTGCGCGGTGCGGGTGGTGTCCAGGGTGGTCCCGATTCGTGTCCCGGCCTCGTTGATCACGGTCAGCCGCCGCTGCAGCCAGCAGTCGCGTTCCTTTTGGTAGGCGGCCACAGCCTGTTCCGCCGTGCGATCGGCGTATTCGAAGGCCATCGCGCTCAGGGCGAGAGTCGTCGGGTTGATCAGCTCCTGGGACCCGGCGGCACGGGCTGTCTCCGTATTGAGCTGATCGAGCAGACCTGCGTGGACGAGCCGATGGACGCGAAGGAGTTCGCTGATCGGCACCCCGTGCTCAGCGAGCAGGCAGGCGAACTCGATGGCGGCGGGCGGCGTCCTGACCTCGGTCATATCGAGGCCGCGCTCGAGGAAATCCAGAATGGTGGCGACGTGTTCGGACAACGCCGTCGGCGCCACGGCGGCGATGTCCTCGTACTTCCACACGTCGGGAAGCGCTTCGAGCAGATGCTGCAGCACCACGTCGCCCAATTGATCCGCTCGGGGTGCGAGGCCCCGAGCGAGATCGCGGAGGAAGACATGGGCGTCGGCTCCCATAATCACAAGGTACCTCCGCCCTGGACGACGGGCCGTGCCGAGCGGAGTCCGGTGACGCCCTCGCCCACCGCCGGCCAGGCCCGCTGTCAGCCGTTCACGGACGGGGTGTGATCGGCGCGGCGGAGGACCGGGCGCAGGGTTTCGATGACGCCGGGGTCGTCCACCGTGGAGGGGATGGGTTCGTCGTGGCCGTCGGCGATACCGCGCATGGTCTTGCGCAGGATCTTTCCCGAGCGGGTCTTGGGCAGGGCGGCCACGACCGTGACGTCCTTGAGGGAGGCGACCGCTCCGATGCGCTCGCGGACGAGTTGGACGAGTTCGGCCTCGACCTCGCTCGGTTCGCGGTCGCTGCCGGCTTTGAGGACGACGAAGCCGCGCGGGATCTGACCCTTGAGTGGGTCGGCGACGCCGATGACGGCGCATTCGGCGACGTCGGGGTGGGCGGCCAGGGCCTCCTCCATGCTGCCGGTGGACAGCCGGTGTCCGGCGACGTTGATGACGTCGTCGGTGCGGCCCATGACGAACACATAGCCGTCGTCGTCGATGCGGCCGCTGTCGCCGGTGAGGTAGTAGCCGTCGTAGGCGGAGAGGTAGGAGGCGACGTAGCGGTCGTCGTCGTTCCAGAGCGTGGGGAGTGCGCCGGGCGGCAGGGGCAGCTTCACGACGATCGCGCCGTCGACGCCCGCGGGCACCGGCTCGCCCGAGGGGTCGAGGACGCGGACGTCCCAGCCCGGCAGCGGGCGGGTGGGGGAGCCGGGCTTGAGGGGAGCGGCTTCGATGCCGACGGGGTTGGCGACGATGGGCCACCCGGTCTCGGTCTGCCACCAGTGGTCGATCACCGGGACACCCAGGAGGGCGCTCGCCCAGTGGTAGGTCTCGGGGTCGAGGCGCTCGCCGGCGAGGAAGAGATAGCGCAGGTGGGAGAGGTCGTAGTCGGCGGTGAGCGTCCCCTTCGGGTCTTCCTTGCGGATGGCCCGGAAGGCGGTGGGCGCCGTGAACATGGTCTTGGCCCGGTACTCGGCGGCCACGCGCCAGAACTGGCCCGCGTCCGGAGTGCCGACCGGCTTGCCTTCGTACAGGACCGTCGTCGCGCCGGCCAGCAGGGGAGCGTAGACGATGTAGGAGTGCCCGACGACCCAGCCGACGTCGGAGCCGGTGAACATCGTCTCGCCCGGCCCCACGTCGTACACGGCGCCCATCGACCAGTGCAGGGCGACCGCGTGGCCGCCGCAGTCACGCACGACTCCCTTGGGCTTTCCGGTCGTTCCGGACGTGTAGAGGATGTACAGGGGATCGGTGGCGGCGACGGGAACGCAGTCGGCCGGCGGCGCGGTGGCGACGAGGTCGGCCCAGTCGAGATCGTCCGGCCCCAGCGCGGCCGGCTCCTGCGGGCGCTGCAGGATCACGGTCTTCTCCGGCTTGTGGGCCGCGAGTTCGATGGCCCGGTCGAGCAGGGGCTTGTAGGCGATGACCCGCTTGCCCTCGATGCCGCAGGAGGCGGAGACGACCACCTTGGGAGCCGCGTCGTCGATACGGAGGGCGAGTTCGCGCGGGGCGAACCCGCCGAAGACGACCGAGTGGACCGCGCCGATCCGTGCGCAGGCCAGCATCGCGACGGCGGCCTCGGGGACCATCGGCATGTAGACCACCACGCGGTCGCCTTGTCCCACGCCGAGCTGCGCGAGCGCTCCGGCGAAGGCCGCCACCTCGTTCCTCAGTTGCGCGTAGCTGTAGGTGCGGCGAGTGTCGGTCACGGGGGAGTCATAGACCAGCGCGGGCTGTTCGCCGCGGCCGGCTTCGACGTGCCGGTCGAGCGCGTTGAAACAGACGTTGAGCCGCCCGTCGGGAAACCAGCGGTAGAAGGGTGCGCCCGAGGAGTCCAGGGCGCGTTGCGGAGTGACATCCCAGTCGATGCCCTCCGCCGCCTTCAGCCAGAAGCGCTCCGGGTCCTCGGTACTGGCGCGGAAGACATCCTCGTACGTTCCCATCGCACTCCTTTGTGGGATCGAGGGACGGTGGTGGGGCTGCGTGCGAAACGGTGCCGGACACAAGTACCGCATGCCGGTCGGCACGGTCGAGCAGGATGCAGGAGACCGGCGGACCGGTCACCGGCATGGCGGTGGGGTGGCGCCTGCCGTCAACAGGACCGCCGCCAGGTGCAGTCTCTGCTCACGCGCCGAGGTGCTTCCGGAGCCACTGGCCCATCTGCTGGATCGCATGGTCCACCTCGGGTACCCGCCCGGCGCCCAGGACGAACGAGTGCTGCCCTTCGGGCATCGGGTGCACCTCGGAGGTGACCTCGAAGTCCGCGAGTCGGCGGCCGAGCCGGGCGCCGTCGTCGGCGAGGGTCTCGTACTCGCCGTAGTGGACGGTGGTGGGCGGCAGGCCGGTCAGGTCGGCGTTGGCGATGCTGACCGCGGGGTCGGTGAAGTCCACGGCGGGATCCTGCAGCCACGCTCCCCGGAAGAGCTCGAGGGTGTTCCTGCTGAGCATCTTGTCGTTGTCCTCGTTCGCGTCCACCGACGCGTTCCGGATGGTGAGGTCGGTCCACGGCGAGACGCTGACGATCGCGCCCGGGGTGGCCTCGCCCTTCGCGAGCAGGCGCAGCGGCAGCATCACCGCGAGCGTGCCTCCGATCGAGTGGCCGGTGCTGCCGATGTTGCGCGGCTCGTAGCCCTGGGAGAGCAGCCAGCGGTAGGCCGTCTCGGCGTCGTCGAGCTGCGCGGGGTAGGGGTGCTCGGGGGCCAGGCGGAAGTCCACGACGAGGGAGCGGGCGCCGGCCGCCTTCGCGATGTGGCCCGCGGCCTTGCGGTCGGAGTGCATGGAGGCGGTGACGGATCCGCCGAAGTGGAAGTGGAGCAGCGCCTTCTCGGGGTCGGCGCCCTCGGGGATGGCCCACAGCGCGGGTACGCGTCGACCTCGGCGTAGGTGACGCCTTCCGGCTCGGTCGACGCCTTGTGGTTCGAGTCGACGATGTCGCGGATGACGGCCAGGTCGAGACCGGGCGTGGACGACTTCGCGCTCACGCTCGCGAGGAACTCCGCGAACTCGTGTGCCTCTGGGCTTACTCCCATGGTGGTGCTCCTTCTCAGACGGGTGCCGTGCCGGGTGATCCCGCAGCAGCCGGGTCGATGCGCTGGTCATGACGCCACTGACTGAGTATAGAAAAGTAAACTCAGACGAGCGGGAATCCCCCCTGGAGGGGCTGTGCTGCGGAGGCGGCACCGCTGCGGCGCCGATGACCTGACCGACGGGTGTGGTTCGAGGGCGCCTCAGGCTCCCGATTCGGCGCCGCCTCTTGGCTCACCGGACAGGAGTGGAGGATCGGCCGGCGTCACCGCACCTCCTTGGGGTTCATTGCGGCATCAGTTCGTCGGCCCGTTCGGCGACCTCATGCCGCAGAGCGGTCCACAGGGCGCGTACGGCGGGGTGCGTCACGGCCTCGCGGCGGACGGCCAGGGTGATGGGGAGGCGGATGTCGATCTCGTCGGCGAGGAGTCGGCACAGCTGCGTCCGCCGGGTCAGGAAGGCCGGCAGGACGCCGATGCCGGCCCCCTGCCGGGTGGCTTCCAGCTGGGCGAAGACGTTCGTCGAGGAGAAGGCCGGGGTCATTCCGGGAAGGTGGCGTTCGATGTCGAGGTCGCCGACCTGCAGCATCGACTCGATGTAGAAGATGAGCGGGTGCTCGCGCAGCTCGGCCACCGTCTCCGGGCGGCCGTACCGGGTGAGGTAGTCGTCACTGGCGTACAGCCCCAGCGTGTAGTCGGTGAGGTGCTCGGTCACGAGGCGGCTGCTGGAGGGAACGCCGATGACGAGGGCGAGGTCGAAGCCGGACGGGCGCAGGGCGAGCTGCCGCGTCGCGGTGATGAGTTCGACCTGGAGCTGAGGGTGCCGGCGGCGTACCCGTACGAGGGCGGGTGTGGCGAAGGCGGTGCCGAAGCCGTCGGGCGCGCTGACGCGCACCGTGCCGTGCAGGGACGGCGAGTCCTGGCCCGCCACGGTGTCGACCACCCGGTCGATGGCCTCCTCGATCGCGCGGGCGTTCTCCGAGACCGCTCTACCGAGGTCCGTCAGCGTCCATCCCTCAGCGCCCCGTTCGATGAGTCGCAGGCCGATGCTCTTCTCCAATGCCGCGATGCGGCGGGACACGGTGGTGTGATCCACGCCGAGTGCGTCGGCGGCTGTCACCAGGCGTCCGGTACGGGACACCGCGAGCAGGTAGCGCAGATCGTCCGCACGGAGTTTGCGCGGATCGACGGATCGACGGGAGCCGGTCGGCTGCGGAGCGGGGTTCTCGTCCGGGGAGTGAGGGGGCACGGCCCGACCGTATCTGCATTTCTGCACACAGGGTGTGCGCTATTGGTGGTTGATTGCACACAGCCCGGCACCGCACAGTCGGGGCAGTGGGCGCGATGTGCCCCGCCGTTCCTGCTGAGAGGGCCGCCATGGTTGCCAGCATTTCCCTCCCGCGGATCCTGCGCGTCGGCGGCGGTGCCGTCGGCGAGCTGGGCGACGTCGTCGCAGGGCTGGGCCTGCGACGCCCGCTGCTGGTGACGGACGCCTTCCTCGCCGGGACCGGCGCTGCGGAACGACTGATGGCGACGCTGAGGGATGCCGGGCTGCAGCCGTCCCTGTTCGCGGGCACCGTCCCGGACCCGACGACCGACTCGCTCGACGCGGGCCTGACGGTGCTGAGGGAGCACGGGGCGGACTCGGTGATCGGATTCGGCGGCGGCAGCCCGATGGACACCGCCAAGGCCCTCGGCCTGCTGGGCGTCCAGGGCGGGCGGATGCGGGACTACAAGGCCCCGCGCACCAACGTCGGCCCGGCGCTTCCCCTGATCGCGGTCCCGACGACCGCCGGCAGCGGCTCGGAGGCCACCCAGTTCACCATCATCACCGACAGCGCCACGGACGAGAAGATGCTCTGTCCGGGGCCGGCGTTCCTGCCGGTCGCCGCCCTCGTCGACTTCGAACTGACCCTGTCGATGCCGCCCCGGCTGACCGCCGACACCGGCGTCGACGCGCTCACCCATGCCGTCGAGGCGTACGTGAGCCGCAAGGCCAATCCGTTCTCCGACGGCCTCGCCCTGAACGCGATCCGGACCATCGGCCGGCACCTCCGCCGCGTCTACGCCGACGGGGGAGACATCGAGGCTCGCGAGGCGATGATGCTCGCCGCGACCCAGGCCGGCATCGCCTTCTCCAACTCCAGCGTGGCGCTCGTGCACGGCATGAGCCGCCCCATCGGCGCTCACTTCCACGTCGCCCACGGCCTGTCGAACGCGATGCTCTTCCCCGCGGTGACAGCGTTCTCCGTGCCCGCCGCCGACAGCCGGTACGCCGACTGCGCCCGCGCACTCGGAGCCGCCACCGACGTCGACAGCGACGCCCTGGCCGCCGGCCGGCTCGTCGAGGCGCTCCGCTTGCTGTGTCAGGATCTCGAGGTGCCCACCCCCCAAGCCCACGGCATCGACAAGGACGAGTGGTTTCGCCTGTTGCCCCTCATGGCCGAGCAGGCGCTCGCGTCCGGATCCCCCGCCAACAACCCCGTCATACCCACCGTGGAAGAGATCCAGGATCTCTACACACAGATCTACGCCTGACACCCGGCAAGTGAGGAACGTGATGGCCACGACAGCCATGTCCGCGCGGACGACGAGGTGCTGACCCATGACTGACACCGCTGCGCGCGATATCGTCGCCGACGTCCACCGGGGCGTCGGCCGCATCCTGCTGAACCGGCCCAAGGCGCTCAACGCCCTGACGACCGGCATGGTCGTCGCCATCGACCGTGTGCTCGCCGAGTGGGAGCGCACACCGCTGTCCGCTGTGGTGATCGCCAGTACCAGCACGAAGGCGTTCTGCGCCGGCGGAGACATCCGCTCGATCCGCGAGCACAGCCTCGCCGGGGACGCCGAGGCCAGTGAGCGGTTCTTCGCCTCCGAGTACCGGCTCAACGCCCGGATCGCCGAGTATGCCGTGCCGGTCGTGTCGCTCATCGACGGCGTGTGCATGGGCGGCGGTCTCGGTCTGTCCGTCCACGGCGGCTTCCGCGTCGTCACCGAGCGCGCGGTGCTGGCGATGCCCGAGACCGGGATCGGCTTCTTCCCGGACGTGGGGGCCAGCTACTTCCTGCCGAGGCTGCCCGGCGCGATCGGCATGTACCTGGGACTGACCGGGCACCGGCTCGACGCGGCCGACACCCTGTACACGGGGCTGGCCACGCACTACGTCCCCGCGGACGGGATCGACGCGGTCGGGGACGCCCTGGCCGACAATCCCGGCGACCCGGTGGACGTGGTCCTGAACCGCCTCGCCGGCCGTTCCCCGGTGGCGGAGAGCAGGCTGGCGGAGGTACGCGGGGAGGTGGACTGGGCGTTCGGCGCGCCGGCCCTCGGCGAGATCGAGGAACGCCTGCGTCACCTCGACACCCCCTGGGCGGCAGGCGCGTTGGCCGCCCTGGAGGCCGCCTCGCCGCAGAGCCTGGAGATCACTCACGCTCTGCTGGCCCGAGGCAGGCAGCACACATTGCGCGAGTGCCTCGACGACGAACTCGCCCTCACGCGCACGACCATCCGCACGCCGGACTTCCTGGAGGGCGTCCGTGCGGCCCTGGTCGACAAGGACCGCACTCCCGACTGGCAACGTGCGTCGCTCGGCGGACGGACGCCGTCGGCCTGAGCATGTCCGCCGTGGGCAGGACATCGCGTTGCGCAAGTGGCCGGTCGTGCAGGAGGGGCGCGCTTCAACGAAAGGGGAGCGCGTCCCCGCCGGCCGGGATGGCACGGGGCGGCAGCGGGTCCGGAAGGCGTCATCAGTCAGCCCTGTATCCGTCATGCGAGCCGCGAGCCGCGAGCCGTCGGTGCGTCCCGCCCGACCCGGGAAGCCCTCGGCTCTCAGCCTGGGCGGCTCACACAGGGGTGGAGCCCCGTCCGCCGTGATCCCATTCCTCACACACAACGGGCGCGAGGCCTGACCACGGCTCGGGTCGGCGTAGAGCCGCGTGGCGCGCTGTGTCGCGAGCCGTATGACGTGCGGAACGACACCGACTCGCCAACAGCGGCGGCCTTGCGCGACCGTAGTCGCCCATGAGACCGCCGACGGCGTCGTTGCCCTTCCGTCGACCGCGCCGGAAGGAGGGTCCGTGACCGGCCTGGTCTCAGTCGCTGTCGGACCCCATCGAGATCACGACCTTGCCGGCCTTGGTACGGCCCTGCTCGACGTGAGCCATCGCCTCCAGCGTCTGGTCGAACGGGAAGGTGCTGTCGATGACCGGGCGGAGCTTCCCGCTGTCGTAGAGGGCGCCGAGTTTGCGCAACTGCGAGCCGTTGCCCTGCATGAAGAAGAACTCGTAGCGCACGCCCAGCGCCTTGGCCTGCTTGCGGATCTTACGACTGAGTGTGCTCATGACCAGGCCCAGGAAGGACGGGGCGCCGAGCTGCTTGGCGAAGCCGGCGTCCGGCGGGCCGACGACACTGATGGCCAGGCCTCCGGGCTTCAGCACGGTCAGCGACTTCTCGAGGTTCGCTCCGCCCAGGGAGTCCAGCACCAGGTCGTAGCCGGAAAGCACCTTCGAGAAGTCCTCCTTGGTGTAGTCGACGACGACGTCGGCGCCGAGGCTCCTGACCAACTCCTCCGTCTTGGTGCCCGTGGTCGTCGCCACCGTGGCGCCGAGGTGCTTGGCGAGCTGGATGACCGTCGAGCCGAGGCCACCGGCACCGGCGTGGATGAGCACCTTCTGACCCGGCTTCACGTGGGCACGGTCGACGAGAACCTGCCAGGCGGCCAGGGCCACCAGGGGCACAGCGGCTGCCTCCTGGAGGGTGAGGGAGGCCGGTTTGGGCGCGACGTCGTCCATGTCGATCGCGATGAACTCGGCGAAGCCTCCGATGCGCAGGTCGCGGGGACGGGCGTAGACCTCGTCGCCGACTTCGAGGCCGTGTACGGCGGAGCCGACCCGCGTCACGACGCCGGCCACGTCATGGCCGAGCACGAACGGACGCTTGTATTTCAGGAGTTGCTTGAACTCCCCGTTGCGGACCATCTTGTCCAGCGGGTTGATGCCGGCGGCGCTCACTCGGACCAGGACGTCGCGGTCTCCGACCGTGGGCTCGGGTACCTCTGCGGCGCGTGCGCCGTCCTTGCCGTACTTCTCTACGACGAATGCCTTCATGCCGGCCGCCTTTCCATGTGCGTCTTCCGATGGTCGATGTGAGTCTTCGCGCGGGTCCCCTGCGCGCCCGTTCTCGGGTGCGGCCGGGTTGATGTGCTGGTGATGACGCTACCTACTGAGTATAGAAAAGTAAACTCAGAGGGTTTGGGATCTCCCCGTGGATGCGAGGACCGAAGCTCTTCAGGGCGCCGGCATGGACCCCCGTCTCGACCGGGACATGTCGACTGCTCGATCGCCCGGACCCTTGAGGTCGTGGGTGAGAAGTGGACGATCCTGATCCTGCGTGAGGTCTGGTACGGCTCGTCCCGCTTCAGCGACTTCGAGCGTGTCCTCGGCTGTCCGCGCAACCTCCTCGCGGCGCGGCTCCGGATGCTGGTGGAGGAAGGGATCCTGGCCACCGAGACCTACAAGGAACCGAGATCGCGGAGTCGGCCGAAGTGCGTGATCACACCCAAGGGCACGGATCTGGTCCCGGCCGTGATGGGACTCCTGCAGTGGGGCGACCGTTACCGCGCCGACCCGGAGGGCCCGGCCGTGGTGGCGCGACACCGCGGATGCGGCGCGCACGTCGATGCCCGGATCCGCTGCGAACGTGGCCACGCGGTGCAGGCGGAAGACATCGAAAGCGTCCCCGGCCCCGCATTTCGTATCAGGACCGCCGGGTGCGCTGAGCGCTGTCGCGCCCAAGGCCGGGGACTCGGTCTGCCGGGTGTGCCCCGTCTGGGGCCGGGCCTGGTGGAGACGGAGCTTGGTGCGGTTGCCGCGGTCGGGCAGGGGGCAGGAGTGGCGGTTGTGGGCGGGGTAGCGGTCGGGGAAGTGCACGGCAGACGTCCGTGCCGCAGACGCGTCCGCGCCGGATGTCGCATGGCCCGTGTTCAGGACTTCGAGTCAAGCCCGTGTGGTGCAGTCAGGGCCTTGTGGGTCGACTCCAGGATCTTCGCCGAAAGTTCGGTGCCCGCCGTGGCCCGGGCCAGCAGGATCGCGCCGACCAGAGTGGCCACGACGGGAAGACCGTCGTTGGTGTCGGTGGACATCCACGCGGCGAATTCCTCGACTCCTGCTGCGTACGTTTCGCGCACCTCCCCGGCTGTGGGCTCCCGAGCCATGTCCCCTGCGAATCCCGCGGTGGGACAGCCCGTGCCGGGCTGGTCACGGTGCTCGGCCGACAGGTAGAAGTCGACAAGGGCGCCGCGCGCGGTGTCGTGATCGCCGTGAGCCGTATCGAACGAAGCCAGGAGTAGGTCGAGGTCTCCGAAAGCGGCGTGCGCCGCCTCGGCGACCAGGGCCTCCTTGGAGGGGAACTGCTTGTAGAAGCCGCCCGTCGTCAGTCCGATGGACTTCATCAGATCGGCGACGCTGATGCCGTTCACGCCGCGCTCCCGGAAGAGCTGGGAGGCCGCGGCGACCGCGCGCCTGCGGTTCTCCAGTGCTTGTGCTTGCGAAACGCGACTCATCACTCACCTGCCCACGTTAGATAGTAAAGCGCATCTATCATACGCGAAGTGCCGGGGGCCGGCCGCGGCGCCTTCTCTCCGTATGACTCTCTCGTTGTCGCAGGCGAGGGGCTCGTGGACTCAC
This sequence comes from Streptomyces sp. NPDC033131, assembly GCF_055578365.1. Lineage (NCBI taxonomy): Bacteria > Bacillati > Actinomycetota > Actinomycetes > Kitasatosporales > Streptomycetaceae > Streptomyces > Streptomyces sp. NPDC033131. The sequence goes on along the minus strand of NZ_JBVIPA010000013.1, from coordinate 180,018 downwards.
ATCCGAAGCAGGAGCGGCTTCCGGCCTTCGGGGTCGTGTGGTGGATCCGTTCCGGGGTGGTCGCGAGATGACGGCGATACGAAATCTCGTGGAGCGCATGCAGGGCGACCGACGGGTCCTGCTCGACTCCTTCGGTGACGAGCGGGCCCCGTGCCTCGGGCGCCTTAACCCGTACGCGGCAAGCCGAGGGGCCGTCGGGCCGGAGGCCCCGCGTTCGCCGTGGGGGCTGGACAGGGGACCGTCCATGGCGACCACGCGCCCGACGGGTCCCCTTCCGAATCCGATCGACCGCCAGTCCTGTGATCCGCGTGCAGGTTGAGCAGTCTCCGGCCGCGGGCGGGGGCGGCGGCGTCGGTGCCCGTTGACTGGACCTCATTAGATATCTATCGTAATCTAAAGCGAGGCCGACACTTCGGCCCCTGCCCATCACCTGCCCCGAAATGAGATCCATCCCATGACCACGCAGAACAAGACCGCTGTCGTCACCGGTGCGTCCGCCGGCCTGGGTACCGCCTACGCGCAGCGGCTTGCCGACCGGGGTTACGACCTGATCCTGGTGGCCAGGAACACTGCGCGGCTGGAGACGCTGGCGTCGGACATCCGCAGCCGCACAGGCCGCGCGGTGGACGTCGTCGCCGCCGACCTCACCGATGCGGCCCAGCTCTCCGTGGTCGAGGAGCGCCTGCGCACCGACGAGAGCATCGAGGTGCTGGTCAACAACGCCGGCGGTGCGCTGCTCACGCCGCTGACAGGCTCCGACGCGGCGGCCTACGAGGCACTGATCAACCTCAACGTGACAGCGCTGACCAGGCTGACCATCGCGGTCCTGCCGGGCCTGACGGCCCGCGGACACGGCACCGTCGTGAACATCTCCTCTGCCATGGCTCTCAACATCCTGCCGTTCAGCGCCGTCTACAGCGGCACCAAGAGCTACGTGCTGACGTTTACCCAGGCCCTGCAGCAGGAACTCGCCGAGAGCCCCGTCAGGGTGCAGGCCGTGCTGCCGGGCGCTGTCCGCACGGAGCTCTGGGACGGCTCCGGCGTCGACCTCGAGGCGCTTCCCGAAGAGTCGATCATGAGCGTGGACGATGCCGTCGACGCGGCGCTCGCCGGCCTCGACGCCGGGGAGCCCGTCACCATCCTGTCGCTGCCGGAGATCAGCGACTGGGAGTCGTTCGAGAAGGCGCGTCAGGCGCTCGTTCCGAACCTGTCGCTGCGGGTCCCGGCCGATCGCTACCGCGGCTGACCACCGCTCCGACTCCCGTGCGGGGGTCCCTCTGTGGCAACGGCACGGCCGCCGCTGCACACGACCGATGTGCCCTTGGCGTGGGGAGAGACTGACACGCTCGGCATCCTCCCCTGTGCAAACAGCCGGGGCCCCGCACTGCGCCGCCGGCGGCGATGCAGGCGGCAAGCCCCGTCCGCGCAGTCAACTGCCCCACTACGCAGCCGCGTTACACGGTGGAGCGTCACCGGGGCCATCCGACCGGTCACCGTCTACGCGCCCCCGCGGCAACCCCCCACCCACAGCTCCCACTTACCCCTTAAATGCGAGGAACATCAAATGTCGAACGCCCTGTGGAACCCGATCGTCGCCGGGGAGATCTCCCTGCCGCACCGGCTGGCCATGGCCCCCATGACGCGGAACCGGTCCACCCCGGAAGGCATACCCACCGAGCTGAACGCCGAGTACTACGCCCAGCGCGCCTCGCACGCCCTCATCATCACCGAGGGCACCCAGCCCAACGCCGACGGACAGGGCTACCTGCTCACCCCCGGCATCTACTCCGAGGAGCACATCGCCGGCTGGCGCAAGGTCACCGACGCCGTGCACAAGGCCGAGGGACGCATCGTCATCCAGCTCATGCACGCCGGACGGATGTCCCACCCCGACAACACCCCCCACCACCGGCAGCCGGTCGCCCCCTCCCCGGTACAGCCGGCGGGCGAGATGTTCACTCCGTCCGGCCCTCAGGAAATGCCCGTACCGCGCGAACTGTCCACCGAAGAGGTCGCCGCCACGGTCGACGACTTCCGGCGCGCCGCCGCGGCCGCCATCGCGGCCGGCGCCGACGGCGTCGAGATCCATGGTGCCAACGGCTACCTCCCGCACCAGTTCCTCGCCACCAACACCAACCAGCGCACCGACCAGTACGGCGGCTCCATCGACAACCGCATCCGCTTCGCCGTCGAGATCGCCACCGCCGTGGCCGAGGAGATCGGCGTCGACCGCACCGGACTGCGGATCTCTCCCGGCAATCCGTTCAACGACATCGCGGAGAGCGACACCCAGGAGCTGTACCCGGCACTCGTACGCGCCCTCGCCCCGCTCAACCTCGCCTACCTGCACATCGGCCACGGCGGCGACGACGAACTCCTGCGCACCCTTCGCAAGCTGTGGCCGACCACCCTCGTCGTCAACCGGGCCGGCACCGACATCGCCACCCGCGCGAAGGACATCGAAGACGGCCTGGCCGACATCGTCACCGTCGGCGTGATGGCACTCGCCAACCCCGACCTGGCCGAGCGCGTACGCACCGGCGCGCCGCTGAACACCCCCGACCTCGCCACCTTCTACGGCGGCGGCGAAGCCGGCTACACCGACTACCCGACCCTCACCGCCTGACCAAGCCCGGCCATACCGGTCCTGGCGGGCCGGTATGCCCAGATGGCTCCGTGGACGTACCACGTGCTTGAGTGCGCTGCTGTTGAACTGAGCCTGAAGCGACCGCGTTCGCGGCATCTCCGGCGGCAGGGGCAGAGCCCTCGTCCTCCTGCGCCGGCGGGCACCGGACCACACGTACCCGGCCCAGGTGGACGACTCGGAGGCGGCCTTCAACTGGCTGCAGTCCGAGGGGTGTGAGCCTGCGGCACGTCCAGGTGGCGCAGCACCATGCCGACGCCCTGGCAGCGGACCGGGTCGCCGTGGCCGCCTCCGAGATGCCCGGGAGTATGTAGGAGGCCTGCCCAGCGGTCCAGCGCCTCCTCGGCCCGGCCGGCGAAGAGCGCCGGCATGCCGAGGTTCCACTCCGCGCAGGCGCTGAAGACGCGCACCCCACGCGGCACCCATACCTCGCTGAACCGGGCGGCGACGTCCGCGACGGTCCGCTCATCGCCTCGCGCGGCTGCCGGCCATCCGAGACCGGCGCGGCACTGCGCCGCCAAGTGGTCGTCGCCGGTGCCCTCGGCGACCTGGAGCCCTTCAAGGGCGTTCGCCTGGGCCGAGGTCCAGGATCCTTGCGCGATGTCGAGCGCCACGGTCTGGGTCAGTGCCCGGGCCAGGGCAGTGACCTGGCCCGTGTGCCGCAGCCTGTCGACTTCACGGCGGAGCGCCTCTTGGAGGGCGGGCCCGATGCCCCAGGCCACCGCCAGCGGGGCTGGTGGCATCAGGAGCCATGGAAACTGCCGCTGAGCCGGGTGAGGAGGTCAGCGCCGGGGGCCACGACCGGGGCGGGGTCGTCGTCGGCGCCGCCCCGTTCCTCCGTCCACCATTGGCGCAGCAACGGCAGGAGATCGGCGTTGGGGAAGTCCTCTTGCGGGAGGCGCCGCCGGAGCCGCTGGAGCGCCTCGCGCTGCGGTGCGCCTGGAAAGCCGGACGGCACTCGCTTGAGTATCTAAAAGTAAACTTAACTTCGGTTAGAATCGCTCCCATGGATGCGTGGACCGAAGTTGTTCAAGACACCGGCATGGATCACCGACTCGACCGGGACACGTCCAACTGCTCGATCGCGCGGACTCTCGAGATCGTGGGCGAGAAGTGGACGATCCTGATCCTGCGTGAGGTCATGTACGGGTCATCCCGCTTCAGTGACTTCGAACGTGTCCTGGGCTGTCCTCGCAACCTTCTGGCGGCGCGGCTCCGGATGCTGGTGGAGGAAGGGATCCTGGCGACCGAGACGTACAAGGAGCCCGGTTCGCGGAGCCGGCCGAAGTACGTGATCACGCCCAAGGGCATGGATCTGGCGCCGGCCGTGATGGGGCTGTTGCAGTGGGGTGACCGTTACCGCGCCGACCCGGAGGGGCCGGCGGTACTGGCGCGACACCGCGAGTGCGGCGCGCCCGTCGACGTCGAGATTCGCTGCGAACGAGGCCACCCGGTGCAAGCGAAGGACATCGAGAGCGTCCCCGGCCCGGCCTTTCGTATGAGGTCGCCCGAGTGAGCTGAGGGCTTTCGGTCAGCTCACTCGGTACGCCGGCCGCCCTGTCGTGTGCGCGCCTCATGGATGCGGACCTCCGTGCGTTTCCGCGGCGGAACGCGGAGCTCAGCGGCGGTTGCGGGGCGGGGGGCCGGTCCGTGAAGCGCAGTGCGCAGCGGTCCGCTCCGCAGACGCGTACGCGCCGGATCCCGGCGGAGAAGCAAGTCGACGCGACCGTCGGCCTGACCGTCCAAGAAGGGACGGGGTCCGTCTGCACTACCTCCGAGCCGGGTCCGGGCCGCTGCTTGTCCTGCTCCACGGCTGGCCGCAGACTTCCGGCTGCTGGCGGCCGGTACTGGCGGATCTCGCCGCCGACTACACCGTTGTGGCGCCGGACCTGCGCGGATACGGCTTGAGCGACAAACCCACGACCGGGTGCGACAAGCGGCGTATGGCCGCCGACATGGCAGGCCTCGTCGAGACGCTCGGCTTCGCGCGGGCCATGGTCGTGGGTCACGACCGCGGCGCTCGCGTGGGGCACCGCTGGGCGCTGGACCGCCCGGACCAGGTGGAGCGGCCGGCCGTGCTCGACATCATTCCCACCCGGGAGATGTTCCGCCGCCTGGACGCCTCGCTCGCCTCCGGGTACTGGCTGGCTGTTCCACATGCAGCCCGATCTGCCCGAGCGCTTGGTGGGGCACGACATCCGGGGGTACCTCGAGTACTTCTTCGAACGGTGGACCTGCAACCGCCACGGACTGACCCCCGAAGCGGTCGACGGCTACGTCCGCGCCTTCTCCCGCCCGGGTGCCCTGCGCGCGAGCCTCGACGACTACCGCGCCGTGGAGCAGGACACCGCCCTCGATGACGTCGACGCCGCCGAGGGCCGCCGTCTCACCATGCCGGTGCTGGCGCTGTGGGGTTCCGTGGGCTGCCGTCCCGCCTGCCGACGCTGGAGATCTGGCGCTCCTACGCGGACGACGTCACCGGCGCCGAGATCCCCGAATGCGGCCACTTCATCCCGGAGGAGCAACCGGAGGCGCTGTTGGCCCGGCTGCGGGACTTCCTCCTGCCTCTTGGCTGAGGGGAGAGGAAACCGCAGCTCCCGTTGCCCGTAGGTGCCGTCCTCTCGGCCTCGCCGTTCGTCACCGGAGCAGTTGCCGGACGGCGTTGTGGATGCCCTCCCGAGCGCGGTCGCCCCGTCGGTGCCCTGGTGTCCCCCTCGGACGGGTGTGAGTACGGTCATAATTCAAAAGACGGTCGGCCTCTTGCTCGCGAACCGGCCCTCCTTATATTGCCGTATGATCGTAATCTAAAAAGTTCAGGAGCGGCGAGCGGCACCACCGCGAACCCCGTCGGCCCACGAGGTCAACCAGCTCCCCATCCGGAAGGGCATCCCATGAAGTCGCTGGTCTTGCCGAAGCCGGGGACGGCGGACGAAGCGCAGTGTGCGGAGCGCACTGAGGCCTATGCGTCCGCGGCGCGACGCACCCCGGGTGCCCCCGGTCCGCTCGCCTCCTTCGCCCGGTTCGTCGTGTTCGGCGGCGGCGTGGGGGTCGCTTCCAGCGCTGCCGTGGTGGGGCTCGCCGGAGTGATGCCCTGGGCTGCGGCGAACGCTCTGATCACCGTCGCCTCCACTCTCCTCAGTACGGATCTCCACGCACGCTTCACCTTCTGGGCAGGACATGCCGGATGGCGCCAGCACTGGCAGTCCGCGGGATCGGCCGCGGCCGCCTACGCGGTGACCTCCGTAGCGGTGCTCGTCCTGCACACGGTGCAGCCGTCGGCTGGAGCGCTCTACGAGCAGGTCACCTACCTCGCCGCCGCAGGTCTCGCCGGCACCGGGCGTTTCCTGGTCCTGCACGTGTTCGTCTTCGCCGGTGGCCGGACCCGGACCACGGTGCGGCCCATGAGCCCGGTGCCGGTTCGGGAAGCCGGCGCGAAGGTGTCCCTGCTCTTCCCGGTTCCGGCGCTTTGAGCGGAAGGCCCATCAAGTCCCCGGCCCGGCATTACGACGGTTCTGTCCACAGGTACGCCGTGCTGCCGTGGCGCTTCGGCTCCAGTCGGCCATTGCTGGCCGGCTGGAGCCGTCCGTGAGCGATCCGTGTGAGACGGGCTGGGCTCGTCACGTAGGGGAGACGGGGCCTACTGGACGAGCTCCCAGTCCTGCGAGCCGTCCGCGACCGCGTTCTGCAAGGTCAGCTGCGCCCCGGCGGACGCACCCGTCAAGTACAGACTCGTGTTCTTGACCGACTGCAGTGTGTAGAACCCGTCGTCGGTCCTGACGAGGTTCCAGCTGCCCGTGGTGCTGTTGTCCACCCACTGGCCGATCTTCTGGCCGACGGTCGCGTTCCCCGTCCAGATGGCCGCCGCCCGCCCGCCCGACTTGTTCAACAGCGTCTTGCCACCGTTGAGCTCGGTCTCCACGTGCCAGAACTGGGTGTCCGCGTTCGCCGCCGAGCCGGGGGCCTCCAGACGGACGTCGGGAACGTCGCCGTTGCCGAGGTTCGCGTCGTTGGTGTTGTTCCCGGTGCCGATCACCTGGTCGGTCTTGCGGTTCACGAGCTGGTAGTAGGGACCGTCCGAGTGGCCCAGATCGACCTCGGCGAACTTGAGCGTCGAGGTGCCCTGGTTGTTGAGTATCGAGATGCGGCCGGTGCCCTCGACGTACTGCAGGTTGCGGCTGTAGCCGCCCTGCGAGGTCGTCTGGTACTCCTTCCAGACGCCGTCGCTGCGTCCGCTCTCGTTGACCCAGACGTTGCCGCTGCCCGCGGAGTTGTAGACCAGTCGCCCGCCTGGAAGCCTGATGATGACGGGACTGCCGCCCATCGCGAGAGGACGGGAGCCTGCGGCGACCGGCAAGGAGGCGACGGAGTCGCCGGTGGGGGAGCCGGTGTAGAACGTCAGCGGGTCGTCGGCGATCCGGAACCTGGTGTTGGCTCCGCCGCCCCAGAACTCGTAGGGGAGGATCCACTTGCCGTCCGTCGTGCGGACGACGTTCGTCATGCCGGGCCGGCCGCCGCCGATCTCCTTCTTCCCGCCGCCCATGTCCTGGGTCAGGCCGGCGATGTCGACGACGGGGTTGCTCCAGTTCGCGCTGCGGCCGTCCCAGGTCTTGTGGACGAGGATCTGGCCCAGCGAGTCCTTGGCGGTGTCGTTCGCGGGGTCGAGAGTCGGGACGCCGGTGTTCGCGTCGAGGCCCAGGTAGTCGTTCTCGTCGGAGTAGTAGCAGACCAGCTTGCCCTTGTGGACCATCAGGTACGGCTCCCAGAGGGGATCCACCTGCTTGTTCGTGTTCGCGACCGCGATGTTCTGGCCGACCGCGCCCGCGCTGCCGCCCTGCCAGCCGCCTGTCGCGACGACGTTCAGGACCTTCCACGTGGCACCTTCGTCGGTGCTGGAATACAGGGCGATCGCCAGGTCCTTGCGGTCACCGTCGTTGGACGGGGTCCAGTTCGGGTCGGCTGCCTTGTGCTCCTTGTAGTAGTAGTCGTCGCCCGACACGACACTCGCGAGGAGCAGCGTGCCCTGCTTCAGGTCCCCGACGTCCTGCGGAAGCGTGTACAGGTACGGGTTGGTCCAGTTGCTCGTGTACTTCGCGTACTTGGGGTCGGTGGACAGGTATGCCGGAGCCTTGACCTCGGACAACGCCTGCCACGTCGTTCCGTGGTCGTCGCTCTTGTAGACCGGGAGGGTCTGCCTGTCGGCGCTGCCCGTCGCCGTCACGACGGTGGACTTCTCGAACGACGCGACCAGACGTCCGCTCGGCAGCTGCGCCGACTTGGGGTAGACCGCGCAGTTGCCGCGCCCCTTCAGACACGGGTCACTGCCGAGCTGATACAGGGTCCCGCCCGTCGGGTCGTACGCCAGCGCACCGGACGCGGGTACGGCCAGCAACGCAGACGCTGCGGCGAAGGTGCCCAGCGTTCTCGCCAGTCTTCTTCTCTGCATTCTTCCTCCTTCTGGGGATGACCACGGTGATGCCCAGGTCCTTCGGCCACCGGCGCGGTGACCTGCTCTGCGGGGTCCGCGCGGCAGCCTGCTCAGGTGGCCGGACGGGCGGGGAGCGGAGGGCGGAGGGCGGTTCAGGTGCTCAGCCGGTGCGGAGCGCTCTCCGGCCCGGTCAGGAGGGGATGCCCGCCGCCGGGTCCGGGGCGGTGCCGGCGGAGACGAGTACGCGTACGTCCCACGGGCCCAGGACCAGGGCAGTTCCGGCCGGTACGGGCTCGTCGTTCAGGGCGTCGGACAGGTCCACCGGGCTCTGGGCACGAGCGGGCTCCCAGCTCCAGTTGTGCACGATGTGGACGCGGCGTCCCTCGGGTGAGGTGCCGGTCGTCGCGGTCACGGATGCCGGGAGGTCCTGCCATCCGCCGCGCGTGGCCGGAGCCATCCAGGCGGCCAGTGTCCGGGCGAGTCCGCGGCCGGGGACGGTGCCGACGCACGTGACGCGGCCGGCTCCGTGGCGGCGGGTGGTGACGGCCGGCCAGCGCCCGAGGTGCGGGTGAACGTACGAGGCCAGCACGTCCGCGTCGAGGACCGTGAGCCCTTCGGCCCAGTGCGTCGCCGTCGCGTCCGCGGGCACCTCGAGCGGGCCGCCGGGTACGCCACGGACCGGGACGTCGTGGGTGAGGTTGCTGAACTCGTCGTAATGGACGCCCGCGGCCTCGGCGAGACGCCCGGGAGCCGGTTCGTGCCGGGCGCGGGCCTCTTGGTCGGCGTATGCGGTGCGCGGGCCGAGCACGAGGTGGCCGCCCGCTTCCGCGTAGGCCGCGAGCCAGTCGACCGTGGCGTCGTCGACGAGGTACAGGGCCGGGGCGACGAGCACCGGACGGCGTCGCACGGCCTCCTCGGGTGTCATCCCCTCCCGCTTTCCGCTCGGGTCGTGCAACTGCCGGGCATGGACGATGCGCACCTGGCGGCCGGCGTCGAACGCGCCGCGGTAGAACGGGTCGAAGACGCGGTGGTAGGCGGCGGGGTCCGGTTCGCCGTCGGGCGTCGCGAGGGGCGGGTACTTCTGCATGAGCCACTTGCTGGGCATCGAGTAGACCATCGTGATGTCGGCGTCCGGCTCGAGGCCGGCGACGAGCGGGCCCGCCTTGTCGAACTCGGCTCCCAGACGCGCCACTTCGGCGTAGGTGCGGCCGGGGCGGCCGCTGTGCGGGAGGACGCCGCCCCAGTAGGTCTCCGCACCGAAGCGCAGCGTCTGCCACTGCCAGTACTCGATCATCCGGGCGCCGCGTGCGACGTGCGCCCACGCGGTCTGCCGCCACTGGCCGTCGTATCCGGGGCGGTTGTCCCAGGGGAAGCCGATGGAGTTCGCGTTGGTCTCGGTGACGAGGAACGGTGCCTGGCGGGAGGAGAACATCCAGTCGGCGGTCTGGTACATCGACCACACCCCGGTGGTCTTCCACTTCTGTTCGTGCCCGTCGGGGGTCGGATCGGGCAGCAGCAAGCCGTCCTGCATGTCGTAGTACGGGTTGCCGGAGGCGATGTCGAGGCGGTCGGACATCTCGTCGTCCTCCACCCCTTGGCGGGTGTAGGAGATGCAGGTGGTGACGAACTGCTCGGACTGGGCGTACTCACGGACGATGTCCGCCTGCCAGCCGATGAACTCGGTGACCTGCCGGGCCTGGAACGCCCGCCAGGCCACGTCGTACTGCGGCTGGGCGTTGCCGTCCGGAGTCCACAGGTCGGCCCAGGTGGACAGGCGGTGCGACCAGTAGACCAGGCCCCATTCACGGTTGAGGGTCTCGACGTCGCCGTACTTCTCGCGCAGGTGGTCCACGAAACGCTGGAAGACCCCGCGGTTGTGCAGGAGGTGCAGGCCGGGCTCGTTGTCCACCTGCCATCCGATGACCGCCGGGTGATCGGCGTACCGGGCCACCATCGTGCGGATCACCCGCTCGGCGTGGAACCGGAACGCGGGGTGGGTGAAGTCGATCTCCTGGCGGGCACCCCAGCCGAGACGCTGCCCGGTGGCGTTCTCGGCGGTGATCTCGGGGTACTGACGGACCAGCCACGGCGGGGCGGCGTACGTCGGTGTGCCGATGACGACGGAGATGCCGCGTTCGTGGGCGCCGTCGAGGACCGGCTGGAGCCAGTCGAGGTCGAACCGGCCGTTCTCCGGCTCCCAGGTCGACCAGACGGACTCGCCGACCCGGATCACGGTGAAGTTCGCTTCGGCCATCAGGTCGAGGTCGGTCTTCAGCTGTTCGTCGGGCCGCAGGTCGGGATCATAGCCGGGCGTGTACTCGTGGTAGTACGCGGCGCCGAAGAGGACGCGGTCGGGCAGAACCGCCATGAGGGGAACCTCCGAAGAGTCGAGGGGGGAATGGCCTGTGTGCCGGCGGTGGTGCCGGTGGGGCGTCACTGCTTGACGCCGCCGGTGGCCAGACCGCTCTGCCAGTACCGCTGCAGGAGCAGGAAGGCGACGACGAGCGGGATGATGGAGAGGAGGGAGCCGGTCACGACGAGCGCGAGCATGTTGCTGTCCGCGCCGGCCCCGCCGCCCACGGCCTGGGACGCCCAGGAGGAGAGTCCGACCGTGACGGGGTACAGCCGCGGGTCATTGAGCATGATCAGCGGCAGGAAGTAGTTGTTCCAGGTCGCGACGAGGGTGAAGAGCACGACGGTCACCAGGCCGGGGGCCAGCAGCCGCAGCGCGATCGTGACGAAGATCCGCAGCTCACCGGCTCCGTCGATGCGGGCGGCCTCCAGGAGGCTGTCCGGTACGGCGTCCTGGGCGTAGATGCGCATGAGGTAGAGGCCGAACGGGCTGACGAGCGAGGGCAGCACGATGGCCCAGGGGGTGTTGACCAGGTCCACCTTCGCGAAGAGCAGGTAGGTCGGGATGGCCAGGGCGTTGGTCGGGACCATGATGGCGCCGAGCACCAGGGCGAAGGCGGCGTTGTTGCCCCAGAACCGGTACTTGGCGAACCCGTAGCCTGCGGCGGCCGCCAGGAGCGCGGCGCCGAGCGCGCTGCCGACGGAGTAGAGGACCGTGTTGAGCAGCCAGTGCAGGAAGACCCCGTCGTCGTGGGTCAGGGTCTCCTGGATGTTCTCGAGGAGCTGCGGTGAGCGTGAGAGCCACAGACCGAAGCTGGTGAACAGGTCCTGGGTGCTCTTGGTCGAGGCGAAAAGCAGCCAGAACAGCGGCAGAAGGAAGTACGCCAGGACGGCCAGCATGACGATGGTGAGCGGCGTGCTGCGGCGCCGGGCGGGCCGTCGAGGCCGCCGGTGAGCCGTGCGGGGCGCTCCGGTCGCGGTGGTGCTCGTCGCCGCCCGGGGCGTCGCCGGGGGAGTCGTGGTCGTCATGAGGTCCTCCTGCGGTTCGCGGTGAACAGGACGGCGTAGGAGAAGATCACGATGAACAGCCCGAGGAGGAAGGACACCGCGGCCGCGTAGTTGACCTGCTGGCCGGTGAAGGCGAGTGAGTAGGCGTAGAGGTTCGCGGTGTACGAACTGTCGATGACGTCGGGCGCGATGGCCTGCAGCAGCTTCGGTTCGTTGAACAGCTGGAAGCTGCCGATCACGGAGAACAGCAGGGTGAGCATGAGCGCCGGGCGCAGGGCCGGGAGCTTGATGGACCAGGCGGTCCGCCAGGCGCCGGCACCGTCCATCGCGGCGGCCTCGTACAGCTCCTGGGGGATGGTCCGCAGGGCCGCGTACAGGATGATCATGTTGTAGCCGACGAACTCCCACGTCACGACGTTCGCCAGACTCGCGAGCATCCATCCGTCGCTGAGGAAGTGGGGGACCGGCAGGTCGAACTTCTCACTCAGCTGGGCGAACGGCCCGAAGTCCGGCCCGTAGAGGTAGCCCCACATGAGGGTGGCGACCACGCTCGGGACGGCGTAGGGGACGAAGATGCCCAGGCGGATCACCCGTGCGAGGTGCAGCAGGCCGCTGTCGAGCGCGAGCGCGAAGAACAGTGCCAGCAGCAGCATCAGCGGGACCTGGATCACGAAGAACGTCGCGACCCGCAGGACCCCTTCCCTGAGGAGCGGGTCGTTCAGGGCCGTCACGTAGTTGTCCAGCCCGACGAACGCTGTCCCGCCTATCAGCCTTTCCTGGAACAGACTGAGGTAGGCGGCGTACCCGAGCGGAGTGAGGAACATCAGCAGGAACAGCACCATGAACGGTGCGACGAACAGGGAACCCGCCGCACCGTGGCGCAGGCCACCGAGCCGGTGACGCTTCGGCCCCGCTCGGCGCGGGTCCTCGGTGGAGGCCGCGGTAGTGGCAGTCATCATCGGGCCTTTCTGTGGGAAGAGGGCCGGCCGGGTGCGGGTCCCGTGCCCTTGCCGGGAAGCGTCGGAGCACGGGACCCGCCGGACCTCACGGGGTCTGAACGGTGAAGCCCTGGGTCTTGGCGTAGGGGGTCAGCCGCGTCTGCCACGCGTCGAGCGCGGCGACGGAGTCCTGCTTCTTGGCGAGGGACCTGCCGACCGTCTCGGTCCAGTCGGTGACGGCCTGGTCGAGGAACGGCGGCCACTGGAAGTCGGGTCTGACCGTCTCGCCGATCTCGGCGAACAGCTGGTTGACCTTCTGGCCGCCGAAGAAGGCCGACTCGGCACCGGCGAACACGGGGTCCGCGAGCAGCTGCTTCGTTGCCGGGAAGAACGACTGCTTGGTGTTGAACAGCTTCGTGCTTTCCGGGTCGCTGTTGAGGAACTGGGCGAACATCGCCGCCGCGATCGGGTTCTTGGTCACCTTCATGACCGCGCTGGTCGAGCCGCCCCAGTTGCCCGAGCTCGGCTTGGCGGGGTCCCACTGCGGCAAGAGGGCCGCCCGCCACTTGCCGGCGGTGGACTTGGCCGAGCCGGAGAGGAACACCGGCCCCCAGGCAGCGGTGATCCAGGTGGCGTACTTGCCCTTGTTGAGCCCGGAGAACCAGGCGTCGGTGAAGTCCGGATCGACGCCGATGACACCCTCCTGAGCCAGTCCGCCCCAGTAGGCCGCGAGCTTCCTGGAGATCTGGTCGTTGACGTCGATGGAGACGTTGCCCTTGCCGGAGGTCGCGTAGGGCTCGGCACCCGCCTGCCACAGCAGGCCGTGCCAGGCTGCGGCCTCGTTCGCGGCCAGGTTGGTCATGTAGACGTCCGGGTCGGCCTTGTGCAGCTTGCGCGCCGCGGCGGCGAAGTCGTCCCAGGTCTTCGGCGGCTCGATGCCGTGCTCCTCGAAGATGTCCGCCCGGTACAGCAGGCCCAGCGGACAGGTGTCCTGCGGGATCGCCCAGATTTCGCCCTTGGGGCCGCTGACCTGTCCCCACGTCCAGTTGACGAACGTGTCCTTCAGCTCGGACGCGCCGTACGGGCTCAGGTCCAGAAGGCTGTCGGTGATCGTGAACGTCGGAATCGCCTGGTACTCGATCTGGGCCACGTCCGGAGCGCCCTTGCCGGCCTTGATCGCCGTGCGCAGCTTCGTGTAGTGCTGCACGCCCTGGCCCGCGTTGACGACCTTGACCTTGATGGCCGGGTACTTCTTCTCGAAGAGCGCGACCTCCTGCTCGATCTCCGGGACCCACGTCCAGAACGTCAGCTCGGTCGGAGTCTTCATCGCCTTGTCGATGTCGGCCTGGCCGGCCGGCTTGTCGGAAGAGGCGGAGGCGCCGTCGTCGCTGCCGCCGCAGGCGGAGAGGGCGGCGCCCAGTGACACCGCTCCCGCGGCGGTGAGAAAGAGCCGGCGGCTCATCTGCGAGCGGCTGGGGATGGAGCTGGATGTGTCCATGGTGAACTCCCGCCAATGGCTGAGGGAATGGCACGCCGGGCGAGGGCGTGCGGAACGAGGGTGACGAGGGAGAAAGGGTGCTCGAACGTGACGGCCTGGACATGGAGGCCGACATGGCCCGGCTGTACGCCGTCGCGGACTTCGCCCGGCGGGCGTTCCGCCTGCTCACGAGGTGAGCCCGTGGCCGGGAAGAACGGGGTGGAGGACGAAACCGTTGCGGCGGGACTACTCGGTGGATGCCGTGTGATGGGGAGCGGATGCGTCGCCGCGTGACGGGGTGACCGCGAACCGCGGGAGCGTGGTCGGTGAAGAGACCAGGTGAGCACGGACCGGTACGGCGGCTCGCCTCGCGATCACGTGTCCGGCGGTGAAGACCGCTGCTTGGGCTGATCCGCCCGGGTCAGTCATGCGTGGACGTACCCCCGTTCAGAGGCGGACTGTGCCGGCCCCCACCCGAACGAGAGGCGGTACGCCGGCCACGGTCCGGGGTCGTCCGGGTCGGTGGGGGCGCGGTCGAGGCGCGGACCACGAGGTCGACCGGAGGATCGCTCGTCGGCAGGAGGTCCGCCTGCGGGTTCTCGATGGTGTGCAGGAGGCGTTTGAGTCCTTCTTGCGCCACGGCGTCGAAGGGCTGGCGAACCGTGGTGAGGGGAGGAGTCACATAGGCGGCGACGGGGATGTCGTCGAAACCGACCACACTGACGTCCTCCGGCACGCGTCGGCCGGCTTCCGTCAGCGCGCGGATGAGACCGATCGCCATGTCGTCGTTGGCGGCGAACACCGCCGTCAGGTCGTCGTCGGAGGCGAGTACGCGGCCCGTCGCGTAGCCGGACGCCGCCGACCAGTCGCCCTCGACGACGGGCGGTACCGCCCTGTCGTGCGAGGTGAGCGCCGCCCGCCAGCCCTCCAGACGGTCCCGGGCGGCATACCACCGCTGCGGACCGGCAAGGTGGTGGACGGTACGGTGCCCCAGGTCCAGCAGGTGCTCGGTGGCCGTGCGCGCCATCAGATCGGCGCCGACGCCGGCGGCCAACGCCCTCGCCGCGGGAAACGGCGGCGCACCGAGGACGAGCACCGGCACGTCGAGGCGGGCCGCCAGGTCTCCGTCGTACCCGTCGTCGATGGGCTCCGAGATGACGATGCCGTCCACGCCCTGATCGAGGAGCGAGTCCACGGCACCGGCCACTCCTGACGGGTCGCCTTCCACCGTGTTGACCACACGGAGGGCGTATCCCATGTCCCGTACGGCGCGCTCAACTCCCATGATCAGCGAGGCGGGCCCGTACAGGGCGGTGCCCAGCGTCACGACGCCGATGGACCGTGTACGCCCGGAGGCCAGCGCCCGGGCGGCGTTGTTCAGCCGGTAGCCGAGTTCCTCGGCGGCCTCCAGGACGCGTCGGCGTACCTCGGCGGAGACGTACGGTTCGTCGTTGAAGACCCGGGACACCGTCTTCTGTGAGACGCCGGCGAGCAGGGCCACGTCCACACTGCGAGGGGCGCCGGAAACCCCACCCCGTCTCGCCCCTCGCGTCATGGTGTCTCCCGATCGTGAGTCCAGCGCAACGCTGTCCGTCCGTGCGTCTGACTGCGCTGCCATGTCTACGCAGTCATGAGGCGTCCGTCAAGAGTTCGGAACGCATCCGTAATCTCGTTATTGATGGAACACAAGAGACCGCGCACCGGTCGCTGCTCGCTTCACCTGGTGGGTCTCACGACTGGACGAACCCGCCTGGGCGGTCGAGGATCCGCGGCACCCGACAGCGATCTGGCGGTTCACGCTGGAGCCGCAGAACGGCGGCACTCTGCTGAGGGAATGGATGCAGATGGGCCCGGCCCGCTCAGGTCTCTCCCTCGCCATCGACCGCATGCCGGACAAGGAGCAGAAGATCGTCTACGTGCGCATGCGGGAGTTCGAGGCCAACATGACCAGCACCCTGGAAGTGAGTACGACATCCCCGTCTACCTGGCCACCCTCTCGCCGAAGATGCTGCACCTGACCGGTGAGATCGCCGACGGCTGGCTGGGCACCAGTTTCGTACCCGAGGGCGCCCAGGAGGCGTACTTCGACCACCTGGACCGGGGCTTGGCCGGCGCCGGTCGCGAGCGCGCCGACCTCGACATCTGCCAGGGCGCCGAGGTCGCCTTCGCGGACGACGAGGACGCGCTGCGCGCGATGGTGGCCGGACGCAAGAAGGAACTGGCCTTCAGCCTCGGCGGCATGGGCTCCGCGACCACGAACTTCTACAACAACGCCTACAGCCGCCAGGGATGGGCCGAGGTGGCGGCCGAGGTCCGGACCCGCTGGCAGGCCGGGGACCGGGACGGCGCCGCCGGCCTGGTCACCGACGAGATGGTGCTGGCGACCACACTGATCGGAACCGAGGACATGGTGCGCGCGCGGCTGCGCGTGTGGCGCGACGTCGGTGTCGACACCGTTCGTTTCTATCCCGCCGGCGAGACCCTCGACGCCCGGCTCGCCACCCTGGGACGGGCCATCGGCCTGGTCCGCGACCTCGAGGATGAGGCGGCACGGTAACGAGAGGCCACGGCGGCCGAGGCGTGCCGCCAGGGGCCGACGCCGTCCACCAGGACCCCGTTTCAGGCCGACCGGGCGCTGATGCCGTCGGCAGCCAGGCCCGACATCAGCAGGGTGATCGCATGGAACGTCCTGTTCAGGGCGTCCTCCCGGTCCGCCGCGGCGGCGATGATCTGGTTGCCCTCGCACAGACCGGCCAACAGCAGCCGGGCGGCAGTGGGGACGGGAACGTCCGGTTGCAGTTCACCGCGTTCGGCCAAAGCGGTCAGCAGCCGTTCGGTCTGAGGCTGGGCGACGGTGTCGTTGATGTGCCGGTACTGCGCTCCCAGGACCGAGGGTGCCTGGGCCATCAGCTCTCGGTGCAGGGGGTCGTCGATGGTTCGCCGCAGGAAGGCGTGCGTGAGGCCGGCCACCGCGGCCATGGCGGGCTCGCCGGGTGCCGCACGGATCGCCTCGGACGTCACGTCTGCCAGGGCGCCGACCTGCTGGATCAGCTCCGTGTAGAGCTCGGCGAAGATCGCCTGCTTGTCCGGGAAGTGGTGGTAGAAGGTGCCCTTGCTGACCAGTGCCGCGCCGGTGATGGCCTCGACCGAGGTGCCCGCGAACCCGTTGTCCACGAACAACTTCCGGGCGGCCGCCACCAGGTCCGCCCGGGTCTGCTCCGCATACATCTGTCGTCGGTTTGGCCCTTGCATGCGACCATCGTATATTCGGTGACCCGAGGTCAGTGAATGACTTGAGGTCAGTCGTTGACCGTCATCGGCAATGCCCTCCGGAAGGCAGGCGGAGCCGTGGCAAAGCGCAGGATCGTGTGGCTGGGTGCGACGGGGTACATCGGGCAGCGTGTGCTGGCCTGGGGCGCCGCCCATGCGGCCCGGCCGGGTGCCGTCCTCAAGCCCGGTGCGCACGGCCCGGTCGCCGCCTTCGGCCTCGACACCCTCGGGCTCGGGGCCGCCGAAGCCGGAGTACACGAAGTCGACGGGGCGTCGGCCCGCCCCCGATGATGGCTGAACGGGCATAGATCACGGCGCCGGGACGCTGAAGCGGATGCCCGGGGAACCACCGCCGAGGTGGTGAACCACAGGGGCGCCTCCCTCGTCCTCCACCGGCTTCCCTGCGGCGGGCGGTGACGGATGCCGCCTCTGTCGAGTTGATGAACAGGTTGTTGGATAGGGAGCGAGTCGGCCCCTCACGGGAGCCGGCGCCCCAACGGAGAGGAACCTTCCATGGATGAGCAGGGCGAGCACTTCGACGTCGTCGTCCTCGGAGCGGGCCCCGGCGGATACGTCGCCGCCGTCCGCGCGGCCCAGCTCGGCAGGAGCGTCGCGGTCGTGGAGGAGAAGTACTGGGGCGGCGTCTGCCTGAACGTGGGCTGCATCCCCACCAAGGCCCTGCTGCGCAACGCCGAGCTGGCGCATGTCTTCACGCGCGAGGCGAAGACGTTCGGCATCAAGGTCGAGGGGAAGGTGTCCTTCGACTACGGCGAGGCGTTCCGCCGCAGCCGCAAGGTGGCGGACGGCCGGGTGAAGGGCGTCCACTACCTGATGAAGAAGAACAAGATCGCGGAGATCAGCGGGCGCGGCACGTTCCGCGATCCGCACACGATCCAGGTGGCCGACTACGACGGCAACACCCGCACCATCGGCTTCGATCACTGCATCATCGCCACCGGCGCGACACCGAAGCTGCTGCCCGGCACCCGCCGTACCTCCCGCGTGGTGACGTACGAGGAGCAGATCCTGGCCGAGGACCTTCCGCAGTCGATCGTGATCGCCGGCGCCGGCGCGATCGGCATCGAGTTCGCCTACGTGCTGCACAACTACGGCGTGAAGGTCACGATCGTCGAGTTCCTGGACCGGATGGCACCCCTGGAGGACACCGAGGTCTCCGCCGAACTGGCCAAACAGTACCGGCGCCTGGGCATCGACGTGCTCACCTCCACCAGGGTCGACTCCATCGACGAGTCCGGCCCACAGGTCCGCGTCACGGTCACCGGCAAGGACGGCGCGCAGCAGGTCCTGGAGGCCGACAAGGTCCTGCAGGCGATCGGCTTCGCACCGAACGTGACCGGTTACGGCCTGGAGAACACCGGCGTGACGGTCACCGAGCGCGGCGCCATCGACGTCGACGGGCGCTGCCGCACCTCCGTCCCGCACATCTACGCCATCGGGGACGTCACCGCGAAGCTCATGCTCGCGCACGCCGCCGAGGCCATGGGCGTCATCGCTGCCGAGACGATCGCGGACGCGGAGACCATGGAGCTGGACTACGCGATGATCCCGCGCGCCACCTTCTGCCAGCCGCAGATCGCCAGCTTCGGCTACACCGAGGCCCAGGCCCGGGAGAAGGGCTACGACGTCAAGGTCGCGAAGTTTCCCTTCACCGCGAACGCCAAGGCGCACGGCCTGGGTGACGCGAGCGGCTTCGTGAAGCTCATCAGCGATGCCAGGTACGGCGAACTGATCGGCGGCCACCTGATCGGTCCGGACGTCACCGAACTCCTCCCCGAACTGACCCTGGCCCAGCAGTGGGACCTCACCGTCCACGAGGTCGCCCGCAACGTCCACGCCCACCCGACCCTGGGCGAGGCCGTCAAGGAAGCCGTCCACGGCCTCGCGGGACACATGATCAACATGTAGCAGGGCGATGCCGTTCTCCAGACGTGGGCTCCGGACGTGAGCGCAAGAAGGCGCTACGTCAGATCGCCGGGCATACCACCCCGTCCACGGCGGACGACGATTCATTGCACGTGCGTCTGGGCGTGATGCCGTCGAAAGTTGGCATCGTGCCCCGGTGGCGAACGCATCGAGGGGCCGTCAACGGCAGGAGCGCAGCTCAGGCCACGGGCACTGCGGGCGGGCTGGGTGACGAGGAGGCGTCACCGCCCTGGACGGCGTTCCGGGCGCGGGCGGTCGCCGGGGTCGTGACAGTGAGGCGCCGGTCGCGCACTTCAGTACGCGTCCCGGCGCCTCTCGTCAGCCCTTCGCCGTTGCTCCCACGGTTCGTCAACGCTGCGATCCGGCGAAGGGGCTTTCTCTCGCTACTTGTACATGAACGTCGGGATCAGGCCGTTCTCGTGGAAACCGGTGATGAGTTCGCCGGCCTCGCACTTCGGCGCAGCGTTCGCGACCGCGACCACGTCGTAGACGTCTCCGTAGTTTCCCATCCAGTGCCACTGTCCGGTCGCTCTGGTCTCGGAGATTCGCTTCTTGAGCTCCTTGCCTTCCTCGGCAGAGAGGGCTCGGTCGGTAGGGATCTCTTGCGTAGTCATACGAGGCTCCTTCGAGAGAGGGGGGATCTCTTACAGAATCTGTCCTCTTCACCCGTCCTGCCACTTGAAGCACGGTGGTTGCATGGGCAACGAGTGAAGCCTGTCCGCACGGAGGTATCAGGTGCAGCTACAGGGTGGACTTCAGCGGACGTTGAGGGCGAGGGCCAGGAGCGCTGCCGAGACCTCGCGGATGACGTGCTCGGCCTCCTGGTACGGAGGCTGGAACGAGGTGCCGCATTCGATGGTGTAGCCGAGGGTTTTGGTGGCGGCAGGGGTGGTGAAATGGCGGCTGTAGGCGTAGTCGTCGCTGGTGCCGGAGGTGGGGTAGAGGCCGTATGCCGCCTCGAACCCGTAGTCGACGCCGCGCACTCCGCGGACTGCGTCGTTCATACGCTCGGCCAGTTCGGCGGCGGACTTCAGGTCCTGATGGGGAATGAACTCGCCGATGTCGTCGTCCTTGCGGCCGCGGACGGCGTCGAGTGCGGGGTTGCGGAAATTGTCGGTCGGGGTGGTGGACTGGTTCCGGTCCGAGCCCCAGTTGTGCAGGATCACGGGTACGGCGCTGTGGACGTCGACCAGCCAGCGGATGCGCGGATGGGTGTCGAGCGCCCAGACGACGTTGCGGGTCTCGGGCTCCGAGGCGGCGGACGGCCCCCGGTACGTCTGCGGGTCGCAGGGGTTGTCGGAGGTGTGGACGTCCGCGTCGGGGGCGAACTTGGCGATGTGGTCCCAGAGGAAGTCGAAATTGCGGTTCAGGTCCACGCCCGCGCAGGACGGGCTGCCGTGTCCGGCCGGTGCCGGACGGCGGTTCTTGCGCCACATCGCGTTGGCCGTCTGGCTGAAGGCGCGGCCGTCGGGGTTCACGCACGGGTAGAGGAAGAGGTTGAGGCTGTCGATGACGTGTCCCACCTGGGCGGCCGTGTACGACGTCGAGCCGTAGCCGAGGCCGGTGCCCAGACTGTGGGCTTCCAGCAGGTCTGCGGCGAGTGAGACGAGGGCGTCGGGCGGCGCCCATTCGCGGCCGTGGACACCGCCCAGGACCAGAATGCCGTCGGCGTCGTCGGCCGGCCTGGCCCCGATCCGCAGCAGGCGTGCCGTGCGGCCCTCGTGGGTGGGGTGGGGTGGCGTGAGGACCTCCGTCACCCCCGGGTGGACGGCGTGCAGGCTGCTGATCGCCGATTCGATCTCGGCTACGTTGAGGTACACGGTCACTCCGTCCGGACGCGCGGGTTGTCGGATCGTGGTCACTCCTTGCGGCCGAGCCCGCGGGGCAAGGCCCCCCGGGCCGCGAAGCGGTCGCCTTCGCTGACCTCCTGCTTCCTGGCCTGCCAGTTCTCCGTGACGTTCTCGACCGCGGTGATGTTCACGCGTGGTGCCGACCTGGCCGATCTGGCCGAGTCGAGCTGGTCCTGGCGGAAGTAGACGTCGAGGCCGAGGCCGGCCGCGGTGTCCCGGGCGATGGGGCGGCAGCCGGTGTCGGGCCCGGTCTCCTCGATGAACTTCCGCAGCGCGTCGGCGTTTTCGGCGACGACGTGGCAGCGCAAGACCGTGGGGACCTCGCCCGCGCCGCCTGTGCCGCCCGTGTCGCTCATCGCGGTGCCGTACGCCCGGCGACCAGTTGGGCGAGCGCGATGGCCTGCGCGGCGTTCACCCGACCGAAGCCGTAGTCGTCGTTGTGGCCGTTGCCGTCGTAGACGACACCCGGGCCGCCGATCTTGTCGGCCGACTGGTGCATGATCTCGCGCAGTTGGTCGCGGGTCAGGGCGGGACTGGCCGCCAGCGCCAGTGCCGCGCAGCCGGCTGCGCAGGGGGCGGCGAAGCTGGTGCCGGTGCTCGGGCCGAAGCCGCCTCCGGACGTCGTACTGAAGACATCGACTCCGGGGGCGATCAGTTCGACCTCGGGGCCGCGGGCCGCGTTGTCCTCCCGGTCCTTGTTGTTCGACCGGACCACCGCGATGACATCCGGATGGGAGACCACCTCGTCCAGCATGATGTCGACGTTCCTGCCGTTGCTGGCCGCCCAGAAGATCGGCAGTCCCTTGCCCTGGCGTCCAGTGGCGGCGGCGAATTCGAGGGCCAGCTTCAGCGTGTCGGTCAGGTCCCAGTCCGCACCGTTCGGGCCCAGGCTGCTGACCAGGATGTCCGCGCCTTGCTGTGCGCCGGCTCCGGGCTCGGTAGAGGGGTCGGCGGCGTACGCCACGGCACGGGCCAGTGTCGTCTGCGTGCCGACCTGGTCTCCCAGGCACGCCACCAGCATGAGGTCGCACTCGGGGGCCGCACCGACCCCGCCAGAGCCGTTGTGCCGGGCGCCGACCATCCCGGCGCAGAAGGTGCCGTGGTCCTCGTCGGGCATGCCCACGGTGTTCTGGGTGAAGGTCACGCCCACCACGCCGCTGCTGTAGAAGCCCGAGCCCGGGTGCAGCGCGTTGGCGAGATCCTTGTGGCGGACATCGAAGCCGTTGTCGATGACAGCGACGCGGACGCCCTCTCCGAGAGTCTGGTCCCACGCCTTCTCGATGTGGACGTCGGCGCCCGGCTTGCCGCCGTTGATACCGGTGTTGTCCCACTGCCACTGCCTGGGGTATTCGGGGTCGGAGGGGTGGAACCGGGGCGGGACGTGCTCGATGAACGACGGTTCGGCGAAGACGAAACGGTCGTTGTCGTGCAGCTCCACGGAGGCCGCGAGGGCGTCCTCGGCGGCCCTGGCCCGCACCTCGTACAGGTTCGTCGCGAAGCCGAGTTTGTTGACGACCGTCAGGCCGGCCGCCTCGATCTCGCGCTCCGCCTCCTCCCTCGAGAGCGACGGCTGCAGTTGGACGTTCAGCGCGTCGGTCGCGATACCGATCCTGCCGTTGGGCCGCCGGATGACCTTGCCCGCTGCCTCCGCCCTGGAGATGTCCTCCCCTACGTCGACCGCCGCTCGGGTTCGCCGGTTGGGCCTGACGAACACCCAGTGCGCTCGGGCGAAGGCGGCGGTGGTCGCGTCATCGATTCCCGCGTCACGCATCGCTCCCCGGGCACTGGTACCCAGCTCCGCCTCCGCGTCGGCGGCGGCCCTGACACCGTCCGTCTCCACTTTCACCGCGACCACATCGTCGAGTTCCTCCGCCTCGACGAGGTTGCCACGCTGGTAGTACTGACGCGACATCGCACTCGCCTCTTCTCATGGGCGTGGCTCTCCTCAGGGGCGCGGTCGTCCCGGCCGGATTCGTCACGGCGACAGGGCACTGCCCGAGAGATAAAACCCCGTTTAGGTAGGAAAACCCCCTTACTCGCCAGTCTCCTCGCCTCTTGGAAGGGGAGCAACCGCACGGTCCGCGGGGCCTGCGGGCTCCGTCCACACCTGGGAGCCGGCTGGTCGGGAACCGTGGAAGGTGGCGTCGCGGAGCACCGTGAAGGGCACGCCGACGTGTCGGCTCGTCCGGCGAGGCAAAGGGGGCCTGGATGTGGTGCTTTCCTGGTGCGATGTTCCTGGCCTAGCCGTTGGAGAACTCGACGGGAAGACGACCACGTGCCGGGAGGTGCCCGCCATGACCTCCATGAGGAGCCGGCCCCCGGTGAGCGTGAGGGGCCTCGGCGACCTTCGCGGACGCGGGCCCGGACTGGCGTCTGACCGCGGACCGCTTGGCCTGTGACAAGCTGTGCTTCCCACTGCCCGATCCAGGAGGCCACCATGACTGCAGAGCCCTCACCGCAGGAAAGTCCGGAGCCGGCCGACATCGAGGAGCCCGCGTCGGCCCCCGAGGACGAAGGCCAGGACGACTTGAAGCGCAAATTCCGGGAGGCTCTGGCGCGCAAGCGGGGCATGCAGGCGGACGCGGCCGCCCTCGCTGCGAACTCGGACGCGTCGAAGATCCGCGGGGCGCACGGCCCGGCTGCGAGTCAGCGGTCGTTTCGGCGTAAGAGCGGCGGCTGAGTCCAAAGGGCCGCCGGAGGGTACTCGGCAGGGCACGGTCCGGCTGCCGTGCGTTCCCACATCGGCACGTGCAGTCATGAACCGAACTGCGACGCGCGCTCCCGGGCTTGGCCGCGCCCGAGATGACGGGGCCGGCAGCGTGCCCGGCGCCGGAGTCCTCACCGGGCACGTCAGCGCCTTCGCCCCGATGCTCACCGAGCGCAAGGGCGAAGGACTCCCGAAGTGGTACGACGTTTCCGGCAGTTGACCTGGCCGCCATCCGCACCCTCGCCGCAGGCATCGACCGCGATGGGGATGCCGTCACCGCCGGCTCGCCCGCCACCTTGCCCTCGAACTCGGGCGGCGTCGAAAGACTTGCCTGCTGTGACTCGACTGTGACGGGAGGAGTGGCTTCCGCCACAGACGGGCCGGTGCGGCACTGATGAGGTGGCCGCATGCATGCCGCCCCTCGTGTCTCTCAAGCCTTGCCCCCGCTCGGAGGGGAGTGACGGGCGTGCTGGTGGCTTTCGGTCTCTTCGCGGCCTGCGCCGTCGGCTCGCTCGCAGCCGCGGCGAGGGTGGTCGCGATGGTGTTCCCCGGTCGGCCCGAGCCCTGGGTGGTGCATCTGCTGCGCCGTGCGGCGGGAACGGCCGCGTGGGCGGCCGCGGTTGTCCACTCGCTGGGGTTCCTTGCCGTTTCGATGTCAGAGCAGGCGTTCGGCGACGGCGCGGATTCGATTCCGGCTCCGGACTGCCGCGACGGCTTCGACGCGGAAACGAAACAGGGCCTCTCTCACCATCGGTCCTCGTATCTGCCACTCCGCTTCGACTGCGTCCGCGACGACGGCACGGTGTACTCCAGTGATCCCGGCTACGTGTGGATGAACTGGGCGACCGCGTCCCTCGCTCTTGCCGCCGCCCTGCTCGCCATCGGCGCGGGCTACGCGAACACGTTCCGCGCCCGGAAGGCCGCCGTGCGGTCATGACGCTGCTCCCGGTCTTCGTCGGGCTCGTGGTCGTCTGGGTCGCGCTGCGCGGGTTGCTGGTGCAGCCGAGGCTGCCGCTGTGGGTGCGGACCGCAGTGTTCTGGTCGGTGCCGCTCGGCGCCGTCACCTGGGTCGTGATCATGACGGCGGACGACCCCTTCCTGTTCCCGGAGACCGCCCCCTGCCCCAGGGAGCCGATGCAAAAGGGCATCATCGGGAGCGGGAAGGTCTCGGCAATATCCACCCCGTTTCCCCCGCGGGCCTACTGCCAGTGGGATGACGGCACCGTCTACGACCTTGCGCCCGAGGCCGTGTTCGTGTTCTGGGTCTGCTTCGCCATGACGGTCGTACCACTCGCAGCGGGACTGTGGCACGCCCTGCGGAATCCCGAGTCGCTCCTGCGCCGGTAGTCGCTCGCTGGTACGAACGAGGATGTGGCGAAGGCCGGCCTCGTGCTCCTGGCGTTGGTCGACGGTCCGGCCTGCCGGCAGATCCTCGGCCACCTCCACGACTCGCTGCGCACGGACACGATCGTGCTGAACAACAGCACCAGGCCTCCGCCGAAACGTCGAGTCCGGCCCGGCAACTCGGCCCGTCCCACGTCCACGCGCCCGTCCCACGTCCACGCGCCCGTGCTCGGCTCTGTGCCGGCTGCTGCCGCCGGCGCCCCTGCCGACGCTCCCACTACCGCCGTTCCCTCTATCCGCTAACATAGAATAATTAGATAGATGAATACCCTGTACCCCGCGAGGAGTGGCCGTGGACTTCGGGCTGACCGACGAGCAGGACCTGTTGCGCGCGACGGCTCGGCAGTTCGTCGCCGACGTGTGCCCGGCAGAGAAGGCCAAGCAGTGGGACGAGGAGGGCGTCGTGCCGCCCGAGCTGTTCGGGGGCATGGCCGACCTCGGGTGGTTCTCGCTTCCGTTCGCCGAGGAGGAGGGCGGTGACGGCGGCGGGCCGCTGGAGCTCATCCTGATCGCCGAGGAACTCGGGCGCGCCAGTTTCGATGTCGCCATGTGCTACATCGGCGTGCTCATCCCCGGGATCACGGTGTTCCGGTGGGGCAGCGAGGCGCAACGCGACTTCATCCGTACGCAGGTCATGACGGGCCGCCACCGGCTCGCCGTCGGCCTCAGCGAGCCGGA
Source organism: Streptomyces sp. NPDC033131 (assembly GCF_055578365.1). NCBI lineage: Bacteria > Bacillati > Actinomycetota > Actinomycetes > Kitasatosporales > Streptomycetaceae > Streptomyces > Streptomyces sp. NPDC033131. The sequence continues at coordinate 154,321 of NZ_JBVIPA010000013.1, read as the reverse complement.
CAGCGGGTCCGACGCCGCGGCGCTGCGCACCACTGCCGAGGACCACGGGGACAACTTCCTCGTCCGCGGCCAGAAGGCGTGGTGCACGGGCGGCGGCCTGCCCGACACGACCATCGCCACGTACGTCCGGACCGGGCCTCGCGAGCCCAAGCACGGCGGCATCAGCCTGCTGCTCGTCGATCCCGCGACCGAGGGCGTCGAGGTCCGCCGGACGCCGACGCTGGCCCGGCACATCCTGGGCACCAACGAGGTCTTCTTCAACGACGCCCTGGTGGCGAAGGAGAACCTCGTCGGCCCGCGCGACGAGGGCTGGAAGGTGATGCTCTCCAACATCGAGCTGGAGAAGGTGATCATCACCGGAGGCTACCTGGGCGCGGCTCAGGCCACGCTCGACGAGATGCTCGAATACGCCCGCACCCGGCACGCCTTCGGCCGTCCGATCGGCAACTTCCAGGCGCTCGCCCACGCCATGGCCGACCTGCAGACCGAGATCGACTCCGCCCGGCTGCTCGCCTACCGGGCCGCCTGGCTGCTCGCCCAGGGCAAGCCTTGCACACGGGAAGGGTCGATGGCGAAACTCAAGGGCTCGGAGACGTATGTGGCGGCGGCCCGGCTCGGGATGCAGGTCTGCGCGGGACACGGCTTCTCGACCGAGAGCGTGATGAGCTTCCGCTACCGGGAGTCGATCGTGGCCACGATCTCCGGGGGTACGAGCCAGATCCAGCGCAACGGCATAGCCCGCAGCATGGGGCTCAGGTCCTACTGAGCCCCGCCGCCCCGGCCCGCCGGCTACTCCTTCTTGGCCTCGCCGTCCTGGCCGGCCAGCCATTCCTGGTGCCGCGCGAAGTGGCCCTGGTCCCGGGTCACCCAGATCCCGGAGACCCGGGCCAGCACGGCCCGCGTCGGCAGCAGCACCATCTCTCCCGCGATGTACCAGCGCCTGCCCTCCCGCTTCTCCACCCAGGCCCGGACCTCCAGCGGCCGCTGCACCGGCACCGGCTTCACGAAGCTCACGGTCAGTTCCGCCGTCACGCTCAACACCCGGTGCAGTAGCGGAAGGTGGCCGAGACAGTCGTCCAGGACGGCCGCGGTCCAGCCGCCGTGCGCGACGTCGGGTCCGCCCTCCTGGTCACGCGGGCAGGACAGCTCGAAGCACGCCGACCCGTCCTCGTCGAGCCGCTCATGCTCAATCCCCAGTCGGCAGGAACCGGCGGCGCGGCACGCCCCGCACAGGGCCACCCCGCCAGGGGTGCGGGGCGGTTCCTGGAAGTCGGCCCCCGCCCAGGGACCCGTCGGTGGCGTCGTGGACATGATGTGACTCCTCTTGTCGGGCGTCGGAGCGTCAGGCATCGGCCAGCAGCGGGCGCAGCTTCCCGGCGATGAGCTGGACCTGCCGGGCCACCATCTCCTCGGGCATCCCGGCCAGCGAGGCCCACAGGAACACGCCCTCGACCGGCAACCCTGTCACGTACGCCTTGATGGCATCGGCGACCTCCTGCGGAGTGCCGTACAGGAACTGTCCGACTCCGGTCGCGCTCAGCCCCGTCTCCCGCCACTTCTCGGGGTCGATGGGGCGAGGGGCCGGCTGGTCGGTCCCCTCCACCATGTACCGGCGGTAGCTGTCCCATTGGTACGCCAGGTGTCGGCGCACCACGGGCCAGTCGCCGTCGGGGTCCTCGGTGACGAACGTGGTGAACGAGCCCTGCATACGGGCCGCCGACACGTCGTATCCGCTCTCGGCGAGCCCTTCCCGGTACGGCGTCAGCAGCGCCGGGTTGAGGGACAGCAGCCCTGTGCCGAGCCGGCCGGCCCGCCGGGCGCCCTGCGGACCCTGGTAGCCGAGCCAGATCGGCAGCGGATCCTGGACCGGGCCGGGGACGACCAGGGACTCGGCCCACAGGCCGCGGATCTCCCGTACTCGTTGATCGGTCGTGGTGTAGCGCTTGGTGAGGTCCGCTCCGTACAACCGGTACTCGGGCACCCGGTAGCCGGTGCCCAGACCGAGGTCCAGGCGGCCGTCGCTGATGATGTCCACGATCGCGGCCTGTTCGGCGATCTCGGGTGCCGCGTGAAGCGGTGCGGGGATGACCGCGGTGCCCAGGCGCACCCGGCGGGTGCGGGCGGCGGCCGCGGCGGCCATGGTGAGCGGCTGGGGGAGGTAGCCGTCCTCGAAGCCGTGGTGTTCGGAGAACCAGACCGAGTCGAGGCCGAGGCGGTCCGCTTCCTCGCACATCTCCAGGGCGAACCCGTACACCCGCGACCAACTCTGCCGCCACGGCGGTGGGTTGCGCAGGTCGAAGTAGATGCCCACCTTCACGAGGAACCTCCTGCTGCTGGGTTGTGGGCCAGCCGGATCGTCGCGTGCGCGACGGCCACGCCGTCCCCGGGTGGCAGGAGCCGTACCGGGCGCAGTTCGAGCGCCTCGATCCCGGGATGGTCCTCGACCATCGCCGAGATCCGCAGGACGGTCTCCTCAAGGGCTGCGAGATCCACACCCGGGCCGCCGGCCCGGCCGTCCAGCAGCGGGGCCGCCCGCAGCGAGCGGACCATCTCGCGGGCGTCGCGGTCGCTGAGCGGAGTGACGCGGTGGGCGACGTCCGCCATGAGGTCGGCGTAGTCCCCGGTGAGGCCGAAGGCGACCACCGGGCCGAAGACCGGGTCGGCGCGGACGGTGAGAAACGCGTCCGGTCCGGGGGCCGGTTCGCCGGCGCGTACGGCGATTCCGTACGCGGCGAGCAGTTCGGCGGCGACCGCCGCGGGGACCGGCCCGGGGGTGGAGGAGGCGATGAGCGACCGGGCCCGCTCGGCGTCGACTCCCGCGAGGTCCGGTACGACACCCGCGGGGGTGCTGCGCCAGGCCTGGTAGGCCGCCGCGTGTCCGAGCGAGGTGGCCGCGGCCTCGGGGAACGTGTACGTCGGTACCACCAGGTCGCCCCGGTGCAGGAGATCGGCGACGCCCGCGCCGCCCAGGAAGCTCGCCAGCACCGGTTTGTCGGGTCGGGCCGTTGCCGCGTCGAGGATCGCCGAGGCGACCTCGTCGGGCTTGTCCGCCAGCGGCGGCATGAACAGGACGACGGCCGCGTCGATGTCGTCGTCGGCCAGGGCGGCGTCGAGCGCCTGGCGGTAGTGGGCGGCCGTGGCCGTGGGCGTCAGGTCGATCGGGTTGGAGACGTCCGCGTGGGGCGAGAGGGCCGAACCGAGCGTCTGCCGGGTGTGCTCGCCGAGTGTGGGTACGCACAGGCCGCTCGCCGCGCACGCGCCGACCGTCAGCGACGCGGGGCCGCCGGCGTTGGTGATCACGGCGACCCGGTTGCCGGGCGGGGGCGGCTGGTGGGCGAGCAGGAGGGCAACGTCGAACAGCTCCTGGAGACTGCGGGTGCGGATCACGCCGGACTGGGCGAACAGCGAGCTCACGGCCGAGTCCGCATGGCCGGGGTGGACGGCGACGATCGGTTTGCGCGGTGCGATGCGGCGGGCGACGCGGGCGAACCGGCTCGGGTCGCCGAACGTCTCGACGTGCAGCAGGATCACCGAGGTGCCCGGGTCCTCCTCCCACCACTGGAGCAGCTCGTCGGTGGACACGTCCACGGCGTGGCCCACCGAGACGAAGCCGGAGAAGCCGAGCCGCAGCCGACGGGCGAAGTCGAGCACCGCGAGCCCCAGCGGCCCGGACTGGCTGGACATCGCCACCCGGCCGGGCGTGGGCAGGGCGGGCGAGAAGGTGGCGGCGAGGCGCGCCGCGGGGGTCGTGTTGACCACGCCCATGCAGTTCGGGCCCACCAGCCGCATTCCGGAGGCACGGGCGAAACGGGCCAGCTCCAGCTCGGTGGCCCGTCCTTCAGCCCCGGTCTCGCCGAAGCCCGTCGAGACGACGACCACCGCCTTGACCCCGACGTCCGCGCACTCCCGTACGGCATCGGGGACGGCCTCGGCCCGCACGGCCAACAGGGCCAGGTCCGGCGGTTCGGGCAGGTCGCGGACGCTTGCGTAGGCCGGCAGGCCGGCGATCCGCTCGGCCCGCGGGTTGACCGGGAACACACTGCCGCCGAACCCGCCCCGCAGCAGGTTGGCCACGATCTCGTGGCCGATCGTCAGCGGGCTGCGGTTGGCCCCGATCACGGCGACCGAACGTGGCTCGAACAGTGGCCGCAGGGAGCGTCGTACCGCCGTGTGCTCGCGGCGCTCGGCCCGGGCCACGGCCTGGGCCTGAGGGTCGACGGCGATCTCGAAGTGGATGATCTGGCCGGGCGGGCCGGCCTCGATCCGGTAGCCGGAGCCGAGGAACACGTTGATCATCCGGGTGTTGTCGGCAAGGACGTCGGCCTCCAGCACCCGGATACCCCGTGCGCGTGCGGCGGCGGCGATGTGCTCCAGGAGCAGCCTGCCGAACCCCTCGCTCTGGTGGTCGTCCCGGATGGTGAACGTGACCTCGGCGTGTTCCGGTTCCTCGGGGTCGCGGACGTAGCGCACCAGGCCGGCGATCTCGTCACCGGCCAGGGCGACGAGCGCCAGTTCGTTGAGGTAGTCCACGTGGGCGCCGCGCCGGATGACGTCGTCGCGGGCGCGGACCACCGGACCGAGCGAGCGGTAGGCAAGGGTGGCCCGGGACAGGCTGCCGACGAACGCGACCAGGCGGTCGGCGTCCTCCGGGCGGATGGGACGGACGAAGGTCGACCGCCCGGTCCTGACGAGTCCGGGCCGCTCCAGGTCTTCGGGATACGAGGGGTACGGGGGAGGGGGCATGCGTGGTCCGTCCGAACGCCTGGCGTCGTCGGCGCCGCTCAGACGGCCGCCTCCTGGGGAGTCTGCTCCGGCAGGCGGAAGAGCTCGTTGAAGGTGCCGCGGGTGACGCGCTCGCGGATGTCGTCCGGCACGCCGTCGAACAGGTCGTGGAGCGTGGACTGGGTGTGGCCGTAGGTGCCTTCCAGGTGGGGGTAGTCGTCGCCCCACATCACGTTGCGGTAGCCGGTCGACTCGACGATCTCCACCGAGCTCTTGTCGTGCTGGAAGGAGGCGTACACCTGCTGCCTGATGATCTCGCTGGGCAGCCGGCTCAGCTTCGGCCGGACGAACATGCCGTGCTGGCGGTACGCCTCGTCCATCCGGTCACCGATGGCCGGCACCCATCCCGCGCCACCCTCCGCGATCAGGATCCTGAGGTCGGGGTGGCGGTCCAGAGCGCCGCCCGCGACCATGTGGGACACGACCCGCATGCCCGGGTAGGTCGTCTCCATGTAGTTGACGACCGCGCCGCCGGGCCCGCGGAAGACGACGTTCTGGGCGCCCGTGCCGATGTGGAAGCCGAGCACCAGCCCAGCCCTCTCGACCGCGGTCCACAGCGGCTCCCAGCGCTCGAGGGCGTACTCCTCGCCCGGCCGGGTCGAGCAGGGCAGGAAGATCGCCTGGAAGCCCAGTTCCGCCACCCGCTCGACCTCGGCGACCGCGTCGTCGATGTCGGCCGTAGAGACGCAGGCCGTGGTGATGACGCGCTTGTTCTTACGGAGGATCTCGTCGTGGGCCCAGTCGTTCCACGCCCGTACCGTCTCCCGGGCGAGCTCCCGGTCGGTGATCGAGACGAGCCAGAATCCCATGGAGGGGAAGGCCAGCTGGCCCCACACGCCCTCCTGGTCGAGGTCCTTGAGCCGGACCTTCAGGTCCCAGGCACCCGGCGGGCGCATCGCGTCCATGAAGTCGCCGAGCTGGCGGTCGATGCGTTCGCCGTCGATGTAGAGCATCTCGTACTTCTCGCCGCGCTCACTGCGCGGCGCCCGCGCGCCGAGCCGCGTGGACATCCGCTCGGTCCACACGTCGGCGGGTTCCATCACGTGGGAGTCCCCGGAGTTGACCCAGATCTTCGTCATGACGTCCCTTCGGGTCAAGGCTGCAAGCTCAATGGATGCAATCAGTTAGCGATTTTAGTTGTATGGGTGGCGGAAGGGAAGGCCGGGCCCTTGAAAGATCAGGTCCGGCGCCGGTCGATCTCGTCCACCAGCTGCGGCAGCACCGCGAAGAGGTCCCCGACCACGCCGTGGTCGGTGAGCTCGAAGATCGGGGCGTCGGCGTCCTTGTTGACGGCGACGATGGTCTTGGACGTCTGCATGCCCGCCCGGTGCTGGATGGCACCGGAGATGCCTGCGGCGAGGTAGAGCTGCGGGGACACCTGGGTGCCGGTCTGGCCGACCTGGTGGCTGTGCGGGTACCAGCCGGCGTCCACGGCCGCGCGGGACGCCCCGACGGCCGCGCCGAGCGCGTCGGCGACCCGTTCGATGAGGGCGAAGTTGTCGGCGCCGTTCACGCCGCGACCGCCGGAGACCACGATGTCGGCGTCGGTCAGCTCGGGCCGGTCGCCGCGCTCCCGCGGTGTGCGGGACAGGACCCGGACGGCGTGCGAGGCCGGGCCGAAGGTGACGTCCTGCTTCTCGACGACGGGTTCGGCGGGCGCGGCCTCGGGGGCGGCGGCGTTCGGCTTGACCGTGATCACCGGCACGCCTTGGGTGATGTGCGCGGTGACCTGGTACGTCGCGGCGAACGCCGACTGCTCGGTGACCGGGCCGTCGGGCCCGGCGGTGACGTCGACGGCGTCGGTGATGAGCCCGGAGCCGAGCCGCAGCGCGACCCGCGCGGCGATCTCCTTGCCGTCCGCCCCGGACGGCACCAGGATCGCCGCCGGGCCGGTGCGTTCGGCGATCTGCGTGAGGGCGTCGACGGCCGGGGTGACGAGGTACTCGTCGACCTCGGGAGCGTCCACGACATGGATCTTCCGGGCGCCGTAGCGGCCGAGCACCTCGGTCGCGATGTCCGCGCCCGGCCCCAGGAAGACGGCCGAGGGCTCGCCCAAGCGGCGAGCCAGGGTGAGCAGTTCGAGGGTCGGCTTGCGTACGGCACCGTCGACGTGGTCGACGAGGACGAGAATCTCGGCCACGGTGATGCAGCTCCTTCTGGACGGGTGATGGATGGGGCGATGGACAAGGTGGGTGGTAGGGGCGGCGCGGTCAGATGAACTTCTTGGTGGTGAGGAACGCGGCCAGTCCGGCGCCGCCCGTCCCCTCGTCGGTGACGATCTCGCCCTTGGTGCGCGGCGGGCGCCTGGTCGCGGTGGCCACGGCCGACCGCGCGCCGGCCGGGCCGACCTGATCGGCCTCGATGTCCAGGTCGGCGAGGTCGAGGGTCTCCAGCGGCTTCTTCTTCGCGGCCATGATCCCCTTGAAGGAGGGGTAACGGGCGTCCCCGGAGCGGTCGGTCACCGAGACGACGGCCGGCAGCGCGCCCCGGATCCGTACGGTGGCCCCGTCGCCCTCGCGGCGGCCGGTCACGGTTCCGTCCTCGATCGCCAGGTCTTCGAGGTGGGTGACGGCCGGGACGCCGAGGCGCTCGGCCAGTAGCGCCGGCAGGACGCCCATGGTGCCGTCCGTCGAGGCCATCCCGCACAGGACGAGGTCGAAGCCGTGCCGCTCGATCGCCCTGGCCAGCACGAGTGACGTACCGAACGCGTCGCTGCCCTCGATGTCCTCGTCGCTGACATGGATCGCCGCGTCGCCGCCCATGGCCAGAGCCTTGCGCAGGGCGTCGCGCGCGTCGTCGGGTCCGACGGTGAGGTAGCAGATCTCGGCGCCGGCGTCCGACTCGGCCAGGCGCAGGGCCTGCTCGACGGCGTACTCGTCGAGTTCGGACAGCAGCGAGTCGACCGACGCCCGGTCGGTGGTGCCGTCCTCGGTGAAGGTGCGGTCCGCCGTGGCGTCGGGGACGTGCTTCACGCAGACAACGATCTTCACGGCAGCCCTCCTGTGGTTCAATGAGTGCTAATAGTTAACTATATAGACGAAGGGAGCGCGAGTCCCGCGCCTAATCCGTCGAATTGGTTGACTGATTGCGCTGATAGCTGGAAGATCTGGGCACTGAGCCGCGAGGAGGCGCCATGGTCGGTGACAGGGACACCGCTGACAGGTACTTCGAGCCCCGAGTGGAGACCATGCCGCGCGAGGAACTGCGCGCGCGGCAGGAAGAACGGCTCCTGGAGCTCGTCCAGTACGCCTACGCCAACTCCGCCTTCTACCGCGAGCTGTGGGACGAGCACGGGGCCCACCCGCGTGACATCCGCTCCCTGGAGGACTTCCGGGCACGGATTCCGTTCATCACCAAGGACATGATCCGCGCCTACCGGGCCCGCACCAAAGATCCCTTCGCCGGCCTGCTCTGCGTCCCGGTCGAGGAGCTGACCTCGGTCTCCTCCAGTTCCGGTACCACCGGAGACCCGGAGTTCTTCGCCGAGATCTGGCAGGACGCCCCGCCCCTGGTGACCGCGCAGGTGCGTGACCTGTGGGAGCTGGGGCTGAGGCCCGGGGACCGGGTCCTGAGCCCGCCCGGCACCTTCCGCAACTTCATGGACGCCGGCTTCCAGGCGCTGGGCGCGGTGGTCATCGAGGTGGACACCTGGATGGGGAACATGCCCGAGGTCGTCGAGGCCCTGCGCACCTACCGCCCCGCCTATCTGCAGATGATGTATCCGCAGATGGTGGAGCTGGAGCACCTGGCCGAGAAGACCGACCTGAGGGAAGCCTTCTCCTCCCTCAAGGGCGCTTCCTGCGCCGGCCAGCCCCTCAGCCGGAAGATGCGCGAGCGGATCCGCGACGACTGGGGCATCGACGTCTACGAGTACACCAGCGCCGCCGACACCGGCACCGCCTGGGAGTGCCGCGAGCACGACGGCTTCCACCTCTGGGAGGACACCGTCTTCGCCGAGTGCGTCGAGGTCGACGAACACGGCTGGCACGACGTACCCGCGAGCGAGCTCGGCGAACTGGTCGCCACCGACCTGGACAACCGGGCCGCGCCACTGATCCGCTACCGCAGCGAGGACCTTGTCCGCCTCTCCCGCGACACCTGCGGCTGCGGCCGCACCCACGCCCGCATGTGGGTGGCCGGACGGCGCGGCGACGAGACGGTGGTCCAGGGACGCTCCGTGGTCCTGCGGGACGTCTGGCAGGCGGTCGAGGACCAGCCGGAGACCGTCGCGGGGGTCTTCCAGATCGTCCGGGACCGGCGCGAGGTCGACGAACTGCGGCTGCGCGTCGGCTACGACCCCCATCTCACCGGCGACGTCGACGCCCTGGCCGGACGCCTGAGCGAGGCCGTGCGCGAGCGGACCGGAGTCAAGCCGGTGCTCGACATGCGCACCGAGGAGGACCTGTTGAAGACCATGACCAGCGTCGCCAAGTTCCCCCGGGTGGTGAAGACCTGATGGCCCGCGCCGACACCCTGGCCCGTGCCAGGACGCTCGACCGCCCCGAACTCGCCTATCTCATGCGCTTCCCCACCGCCGACGGCACCCAGGACCTGGAGCTCACCTGGGCGGAACTCGCCCGCGACACCGAGTGGGCCACCGCACGGCTACGGGACCACGGCCTCGCCGCCGGGCAACGGGCCCTGCTGACCGCCTCCGGCTTCGAGGGCTTCTGGGGCCACGCGGTGATCGGCGCCCTGCGCACGCTCAAGGTGCCGTACGGCATCGCCGAGGCGATGGGCTGGGACCATCGCCGCACCGCGGTCTTCCACCGCGAGCTGACCCCGCACGCCGTGATCGGCCTGTCGGCGGAGACGCTGGAAGGGCTCGCCGGCATGGCCGACATCGGCGAGATGTTCCGGTCCACGCCCGTCGTGCTGGCCCGGCCCGCCGCCGTACCCGTCCTGCGCGGAGTGGGGGTGACCGCCTCCGTGATCTCGGCGGTGGGACCGGCTCTCGCGCTGGAGTGCCCCGAGCGCAGCGGCGCGCACGTCAACGCGGCCGAATGGCGGTTCGGCGAGCGGGACGGACAGCTGACCGTGGCGGCGGGTGAGGGGCGCACGTCGCCGCTGCCCGAGACACCGCTCGGCATCGCCGGCCGCGTCGTCACCGGCCGGTGCGGCTGCGGCAGCGACAACCCGCGGGTGCTGCTCGCCGAGGCCAACTGACCTATCCGATGGAGGAGCTGAGCATGTCTGCAGGAGTGGTCGAAGGCCGGGTCGCGGTCGTCACCGGCGCCGGCAACGGGATCGGCCGGGCGCACGCCCTGGCGTTCGCCGCGCACGGGGCGAAGGTCGTGGTCAACGACCTGGGCGGCGGGCGTGACGGGGCGGGTGCCTCGGCCGGGCCCGCCCAGAGTGTGGTCGACGAGATCGTCGCGGCCGGCGGCGAGGCGGTGGCCAACACGGACGACATCTCCAGCTGGGAGGGCGCCGGCCGGCTCGTCCGGCAGGCCGTGGACACCTACGGCGGCCTGGACGTGCTGGTCAACAACGCCGGCATCCTGCGTGACCGGATGATCGTGTCGATGACCGAGCGGGACTGGGACGGGGTGATCGCCGTCCACCTCAAGGGCAGCTTCGCCACCCTGCACCACGCGGCCGCGTACTGGCGCGAGCGCGCCAAGTCCGGTCAGGACAACGACGCCCGGGTGATCAACACGACCTCCCCGTCCGGCATCTTCGGCAACCCCGGTCAGTCCAACTACGGCTCCGCGAAAGCCGGCATCGCCAGCCTCACCCTTATCGCCGCCGCCGAACTCGCCCGCTACGGCGTGACGGTGAACGCCATCGCGCCCACCGCGCTGACGCGGCTCACCGAGGACATCGCGATGATGAAGCAGGCCGCCGAGAGTCAGGACCTGACTCCCGAGGCCATCTCACCGCTGGTGGTGTGGCTGGGCTCGGCCGCCTCGCGCGAGGTCACCGGCCGGGTGTTCGGCGTCGTCGGCAACCGGATCAACGTCCTGGAGGGCTGGGTCAACGGCCCCGCCGCGAGTGCCGACACCCGCTGGACGCCGGAGGAGCTGTCCTCCGTCGTCCCGAACCTGGTGGCCAAGGCGGCTCCGAACGCCGACGTCCTGGGCAACCGGAACGGGGCCTGAGATGACGACGACACAACGCCCGGTTGCCGAGGGCCTGTTCACCTGGCCGCCGGCCGCCGCGCCCCTTCGGCTGATCGGTTCCGAGTGCCGGGTGTGCGGGCTGGTGAGCTTCCCGGCGGCCGCGACCTGTGTCCGGTGCGCGAGCGACGAGTCGAAGGAACGGCTGCTGGCGGACCGCGGCACGCTGTGGACGTACACGACCCAGGACTTCCGCCCGCCGTCCCCGCCGTACGACGGCCCCGAGGCCTTCGAGCCGTACTCCGTCGGATACGTCGAGCTCCCCGGCGAGCTGCTGGTCGAGGCGCGGCTCACCGAACCCGACCCCGGGAAGCTGCGGATCGGGCAGGACATGCGACTCACGCTGGTGCCCTACACCGTGCAGGACGACGGCACCGAGGTCATGACGTTCGCGTTCGCCCCCGCCGAAGAGCCCGCCCCGTACGAGGAGGAGACACCGTGACCGAGGCCGTCATCATCGGCGTGGGGCTCCACCCCTTCGGCCGCTTCCCCGGCAAGCCCGCGCTGGACATGGGCGCGGACGCGGTCCGGCTGGCGCTCGCCGACGCGGGCGTGAACTGGCCGCAGATCCAGGGCGGTTACATCGGCAGCTACGAGGTCGCCAATCCGGACGCGATCGTCGGCCGACTGGGCCTGACCGGCGTACCCCTGCGCGGTGTCTTCAACGGCTGCGCGACGGCCGGTACGGCGGTGGCGCTGGCCGCCCGCGCGATCGAGAGCGGTGAGCACGACCTGACCGTCGCGATCGGCCTGGACAAGCATCCGCGAGGCGCGTTCGCCGCCGACCCGTCCGTGGCCGGCATCCCCGCCTGGTACGGGCAGACCGGACTCTTCCTCACCACCCACTTCTTCGGCATGAAGATCAATCGCTATATGCACGAGCACGGCATCTCCCACGAGACGCTCGCCCGCGTGGCCTCCAAGAACTTCCGCAACGCGGCCGGCAACGAGAAGGCCTGGCGCCGTACGCCCCTGTCGCCCGAGGAGGTCCTCGCCTCCCCGGTCCTCAACTACCCCTTGCGTCAGTTCATGTACTGCGGCCCGAACGAGGGCGCCGCGGCCGTCGTGATGTGCCGGGCCGACCAGGCCCACAAGTACACCTCCACCCCCGTACGGGTCCGTGCCACCTCCCTGCGCAGCCGCAGGCTCGGCGCGTTCGAGGTGCAGAGCCCGTCGTTCCCCGTGGGGGAGCCCGTGGACAGCCCGAGCGTGGAGGCCTCCCGGGAGGCGTACGAACGGGCGGGCATCGGCCCCGAGGACGTCGACGTCGCCCAGCTCCAGGACACCGACGCCGGGTCGGAGATCATCCACATGGCGGAGAACGGCCTCTGCAAGGACGGCGAGCAGGAACGCCTGATCGCCGAGGGCGCCACCGAGATCGGCGGCCGGCTCCCGGTCAACACCGACGGCGGACTGCTCGGCAACGGGGAACCGATCGGCGCGTCCGGACTGCGCCAGATCCACGAGATCGTCCTCCAACTGCGTGGCACGGCGGGGAACCGGCAGATCCCCGGCACCCCGCGCGTCGGCTACACGCACCTGTACGGCGCGCCCGGCGCGTCGGCGGTGACGATCCTCTCGACCTGAGATCGACCTGAGATCGCTTTGAGAGCAGCAGGGACCCGCGATGGAACAGGACATGCAGGACTTCGCCGCCGAGGCGCGCCGCTTCCTCGACGCGCACGCGGCGAAGGCCCCCGACCGCTCCGCCTTCACCTGGGGCGAGGGCGACGACTCGATGGCGTACTTCAGCAGCCTTTCTCCCGAGGAGGACCGCGAGCACGTGCGGCGGGCGCGGGAGTGGCAGCGGATCCGCCACGAGAACGGCTTCGGCTGGATCACGGGGCCGGTGGAGTACGGCGGCCGGGGCCTGACCCCCGTCCACGACCTGCTCTACGACGCCGTCGAGTCCGAGTACGACGTGGCCGACACCGGCGTGCTGAGCGTGGTGGGCCTGGGCATGATCGGGCCGACGGTCCTCGCCCACGCCCAACCGCATCTCAAGGACCGCTGGCTGCCCACGATGTACCGCGGGGACGCCATCGCCTGCCAGCTGTTCAGCGAGCCCGGCGCCGGTTCCGACCTGGCGAGCGTGGCGACCCGGGCCGTCCGCGAGGGCGGGGACTGGGTGCTGAACGGGCAGAAGGTGTGGACCTCGGTCGCCCAGCACAGCCAGATCGGCCTCGCCCTCACCCGGACGAACCCGGACGCGCCCAAGCACCGCGGGATCACCGCGTTCCTGGTCCCCATGGACGCCCCCGGAGTCGAGGTCCGGCCGCTCAGGCAGATGACCGGCGGCGCGGACTTCAACGAGGTCTTCCTCACCGACGTGCGCATCCCCGACGACCACCGTCTCGGCGAGGTCGACGGCGGCTGGACCGTCGCCCTGACCACCCTGATGAACGAGCGCGCGACCGTTGGCAGCGAGGGCGCGGGCCCGGTGGCCGCCGCCCTGTCCCCGGACCGGCTCTCCGCGCTGATGCGCGCCACCTGGACCTGGGACGACCGCGCCCTGCGGGCCCGTCTCGCCGAACTCCTGGTGGACGCCATGGCCACCGAACACCTCAACGCGCGGGCCCTGCGCAAGCTGCGCGGCGGGGTCGCACCGGGCCCCGAGATGTCCGTCTCCAAGCTGATGTACGGGCAGAACCTGACCCGGGCCGCCCACTTCATCGCGGACGCCCTCGGCCCGCGCGCGATCGCCGACACCGGCGGGTGGGGCACGTACGCCTGGAGCGAACTGCTCCTCGCCACGCCGGCGTTGCGCATCCTCGGCGGCACCGAGGAGATCATGAAGAACATCCTCGCGGAACGGGTCCTCGGCCTGCCCAAGGAACCGGTGGCCGCCGCTGCCAAGGAGGCGCGCCCGTGATCGCCGACGACAGTGAACTGCACCAACTGCGTTCATCTGTACGGGAGTTCCTCGACGCCAAGTCACCCGAGGAAGCCGTGCGCAAGCTCATGGAGAGCGACCCGCGCTTCGACCCGGCAGTGTGGGCCCAGGCGGCCGACCAGCTACGGCTGCCGGGGCTGGTGATCCCGGAGGAGTACGGCGGTGACGGCTTCGGGCTCGTCGAACTCGGCGTCGTCCTGGAGGAGATGGGCCGCGCGCTGTTCTGTGCGCCCTTCTTCGCCACCGTCGTCCTGGCGGCCCAGGCCCTGCTCGCCTCGGGAGACGAGGACGCCTGTGCGCGCCACCTCCCCGGCATCGCCTCCGGCCGGACCACGGCCACCCTCGCCGTCGCCGAGGACCACGGCTCCTGGGACCCCGCCATGGTCTCCGCGCGCGCCGTACCGGACGAGGGCGGCGGCTGGACCCTGCGCGGCCGCAAGTTCTTCGTCATCGACGGGTCGACGGCCGATCTGATCCTCGTCGTCGCCCGAACCGTCGCCGGCCCCACGCTCTTCGCGGTGGAGCGGGAGGCCGCGGGACTCGTGGCGGAACCGATGGAGACGATGGACGCCACGCGGGCCATGGCCCGGCTGACGCTGGACGCCGTGCCCGCGACGCTCGTCGGGACCCAGGGAGCGGGCGGGCGCATCATGGCCAGGGTCCTGGACGTCGCCACGGTCGCACTGGCCGCCGAGCAGGCGGGCGGAGCGCGCAGGTGCCTGGAGACGGGCGCCGAATACGCCCGTACCCGGCATCAGTTCGGCCGGCCCATCGGCTCCTTCCAGGCGGTCAAGCACAAGTGCGCCGACATGCTCGTCCAGGTGGAACTGGCCGAGGCCGCGTCCCGGGAGGCGGCCCGGCTGGCCGCCGAGGACTCCCCGGACTTCCCGGTCGCCGCGGCCGTGGCACACGCGTGCTGCTCACGGGCCTACATGTTCGCGGCCATGGAGAACATCCAGATCCACGGTGGCATCGGCTTCACCTGGGAACATCCGGCCCACCTGTACTTCCGGCGGGCCAAGTCCTCGCAGCTGCTCTTCGGGGGTCCGGCGGTGTACCACGAGCGGCTGCTGGACCGGCTCGGCATCTGAGGACCGCAGCAACGGAAAGGCCCCGGGACATCCCGGGGCCTTTCCGTTGCGGACCGGTCAGGCGTGCGCCCGTGTGGGCGCGGTCAGCCGCGCGCCGCCTCGCCCAGCAGTGCCTTCGCGATGATGACCTGCTGGATCTGGCTGGTGCCCTCGTAGATGCGGAACAGCCGGGCGTCGCGGTAGAAGCGCTCGACGGCGACTCCGCGCATATAGCCGGCGCCGCCGTGGATCTGCACCGCGCGGTCCGCGACCCGCCACACCATCTCGCTGGCGAAGTACTTCGTGCAGGACGGGCCGATCTTCGTGTCCGTACCGGCGTCGAAGGCGCGGGCGGCCTCCAGCACCGTGGCACGCCCGGCGTAGTAGTCCGTCATGGAGTCGGCGATCAGGCCCTGGACGAGCTGGAAGGAACCGATGAGCCTGCCGGACTGGCGACGCGTACGGGCGTACTCCACCGACTCGTCGACCAGGCGCTGGGCCATGCCCACGCACAGGGACGAGATGTGCACCCGGCCGTGCGCGATGCAGCCCATCGCCGTCGAGAAGCCCCGGTTCAGACCGCCCTCGCCGCCGACGAGCGCGCAGGCCGGTACGCGGACGTCGTCGAAGTACACGTCCGCGGTCCAGGCGCCGAACTGGCCCATCTTGTGGTCCTTGGGCGCCACGGTGAGGCCGGGGGTGCCGGCCGGCACCAGGAACGTGGAGATGCCCCGGGTGCGCGGGGCGTCGGGGTCCGTGCGGGCGAAGACCATGAAGACGTCGGCGAGGGGAGCGTTGGTGATGTACCGCTTGGCGCCGTTGATCACCCAGTCGTCGCCTTCCAGGTGCGCCTTCGTGGTGAGCGTCGAGGGATCGGAACCCGCGTCCGGCTCGGTCAGCGCGAACGACGCCAGGACGTCGCCGGAGGCGATCCTCGGCAGCCACTCGGCCTTCTGCTCCTCGGTGCCGCCGACCATGAGGACATGACCGGCGATGCCGTTGTTGGTGCCGAACATCGAGCGCAGGGAGGGGGTCGTGTAGCCCAGCTCGAACATCAGCTGGGCCTCCTCGTACATCGACAGCCCCAGCCCGCCGTACTCCTCGGGCAGCGCGAAGCCGAACAGGCCCATCTTCTTGGCCGCCTCGCGGATGTCCGCGGGCATCTCGTCCTTCTCGTCGATCTCCGCCTCGAGCGGCACGACGCGTTCCCGGACGAAACGCCGGACCTCGGACAGCACCGCGCTGAAGTCAGCCGCGTCCATGTCGACTCTCCCTTGTTGCCCTCATCGGTCTCATTGCTCTGTCTCGTCCGGCTTCTGCTCCGGCCGGTAGCACAGCGCCAGCAGCGCCGCGGCGCTCACCGTGCCGATTCCCGCCGCCAGCAACGCGGTGCCGGCGCCCGCGCGTTGGCGGCGCAGCAGCCCGTCGAGCGAGTACCGGCCGTTGCCCAGGGCCGCCAGTGCGACGGCCGCGCCGCCCACGACACCGGCGTACTCCCAGCCGCCCTTGAAGACGAAGAAGCCCTTGCCGCGGTGGTCGGTCCGCGCGGCCACGGTCATCAGGCCCACGGCCGCGGCGGCGGGGAGCGGGTTGGCCGCGCCGAGGACGATGCCGACGCCCGCGGCCATCTCGGTGCCGGCCGCCATCCGGGCGTGCACCTCGGCCGGCTTGAGCCCCAGCGCCTCGAACCAGCCCGTGGTGCCCTTGAGCCCGCCCGGCCCGGCGACCTTGTTCCAGCCGTGCGCGAAGAGCATCGGGCCGAGAGTCGCGCGCAGCACGAGGGCGGCGGCGTCGTGGCCCTTCACTGGCCGACGCCCGTCGCCCGGCCCGCGGGGGCGGCGCCGTACAACTGCGGTACCGCGTCCACGAGTTCGTTGTAGGTGAGGGCCTGGCCGGACCGGCTGGGGTGGACGCCGGCGACGGTCCAGCCCTGCAGGCGGTTGAGCCGGTTGCCCTCGATGCGCAGGACCTGGCCGGTCAGCCAGGCCGCGCTGTCGGAGGCCAGGTAGACGACGACCCCGGAGGCGTTGGCGGGATCGCGCGGGTCGAAGCCCTCGACGGCCTGGAGGGACTCGCCGACGGCCAGCCCGTCCGTCATCCGCGTGGCCGCGATCGGGGAGATGGCGTTCGCCGTGACGCCGTAGCGGCGCATCTCCAGGGCGGTGAGGACGGTGAGCCCGGCTATGCCGGCCTTCGCGGCCCCGTAGTTGGACTGGCCCTGGTTGCCGAACAGGCCCGTCCCGGAGGTCGTGTTGATCACCCGGCCGGCGACCCGCTCGCCCCGCTTCGACGCCTCGCGCCAGTACGCGCACGCGTGCCGCGTGAGGGCGAAGCTGCCCTTCAGGTGCACCGCGATGACGCTGTCGAAGTCGGCCTCCGTCATCGAGAACAGCATGCGGTCGCGCACGATGCCCGCGTTGTTCACGACGATGTCGAGGCGCCCGAACTCCGCGACGGTGTCCGCGACCATGGTCTCGGTCGCCGCCCAGTCGGTCACCGAGGAGTGGTCGGCGATCGCCCGGCCGCCGAGCTTGGTGATCTCGGCGACGACCTCGTCGGCGGGGGAGTCGCCGGTCTGCTCGCCGTGTATGCCCGAGCCGAGGTCGTTCACCACCACGGTCGCGCCGGCCTCGGCGAGCGCCAGACAGTGCGCCCGCCCCAGGCCTCTTCCGCCGCCGGTGACGATGGCGACCTTGTCGTCGAGGATGCCCACGCCGTACCTCCAGATGTATGAGTTCAGTTGGCTTCGCGCGGCAGTTCGCCGGTGAGTTCGCGGAGCACTTCGTCGGTGTGCTCGCCGAGCGTCGGCGCGCCGCCGCGCGGCTTCTCGTCGACGCCCCAGAAGGCGACGGGCGTGGCCACCGTCCGCAGCGGCGGCGCGTCACCCATGCCCGGCTGTTCGACGAACGCCCCGACCGCCTCCGCCTGCGCGTCGGCCGCCACCTCCGCCAGGGTCTGCACGGGCGCCCACCACACGCCCTCGGTGTCGAAGCGCTCGGCCCACTCGGCCAGCGGCCGCTTGGCGAACTCCTCGTCGAACACGGCGATCAGCTCGCGTACGTGGCCGCGCCGGGCCTTGCCGGTCGCGAACCGCTCGTCCGCCACCAGGTCCTCGCGGCCGAGCGCCTTGACGACACCGGGCCAGTGCCGGTTGCCCTCCAGTCCGACCAGCCAGAACCAGCGGTCGTCGGACGTCCGGTAGGAGTTGTAGAGCGGCGACTCGTGCTCGGTGCGGTGGCGGGTGCGGCCGCGTTTGCCGAAGAAGTTCTGCAGGGCGAGGTCGTTGCCGTTGGCGTAGGTGCCGGAACGCAGCAGGGACACGTCCACGACCCCGCCCTCGCCGGTGCGTTCGCGTCGCAGCAGCGCGGCCAGCACGCCGGCGACCAGGTTGGCCGCGGCCGTACGGTCGCCCAGGCCCGGCCGGATGCCGGGCGGCGGCTCGCCGGCCGGGTTGAGCATGGCGGCGATGCCGGGCCGGGCCCAGAACGCGGAGACGTCGTACCCGGCGCGGTCGCGCTCGGCACCCGCCCAGCCGTAGCCCGTCAACGAGCCGACGACCAGGCGGGGGTGGCGAGCCCGCAGTTCGTCGGGTGCGAGGCCGAGCCGCTCCAGGGCACCCGGGCGGAGGTTGGTGACGAACACGTCGGCGCGTTCCAGCAGCCGCTCCAGTACGTCCTTGCCCTCCTGCGAGCGCAGATCGAGGACGATCCCACGCTTGCCGCGGTTGTCGGTCTCGAACGGGGGTGCGCTGTCGATGTCCTGTCCGACGTGCTTGAGCGTGTACCGGTTGGGGTCGCCGGTCGGCGCCTCCACCTTCACCACGTCCGCGCCCCAGTCGGCGAGCATGGTGGCCGCGGCCGGTGCCGCCACCCACATGCCCAGCTCGACCACGGCAATGCCCTCCAGTGGCCGCACGGCCCACCTCCAGATCTGTCGGGGCCGGCCGGTACGTCTGTACGCCCGTACCGCCTGCTACACGCCGCGGAAGTCGCCCGGTCGGCGTTCCCGGAAGGCCTTGAGCCCCTCGGCCCGGTCCCCGGTTGAGAACAGCACCGAGACGGTCTCGCGCTCGTACGCGATGGCCGCCTCCAGGTCCATGCCGAGCCCGTAGTCGATCAGCCGCTTGCCCGCCGCGAGTGCGAGCGGGGCCCCGGCGGTCAGCTTCGCGGCCAGGGCTTCGGCGGTCTTGAGCGCGCCGCCGGGCTCGGCGAGTTCGTTGACGAGCCCGAGCGCGTGAGCCCGCTCCGCGTCGATCGGCTCGCCGGTGAGGATCATCTGCTTGGCGATCGCCGGCGGCAGGAGGCGGGGCAGCCGCTGGGTGCCGCCCGCGCCCGGCAGCACGCCGAGCTTCATCTCGGGCAGGCCGAGCCGGGTGCCGCGCTCGGCCACCCGCAGGTCGCAGGCGAGGGCCAGCTCCAGGCCGCCGCCGAAGGCGAACCCGTGGACGGCCGCGACCGACGGCTTGGGGAAGTCCTCCAGAAGCGCGAACGCGTCGGTCAGACGCCCCACGAAGGCACGGAACTGGCCGGGTGCCGTGAACGACTCGATCTCACCGAGGTCGGCACCGGCCGAGAAGGCCCGTCCCGCACCGGTGATGACCAGGGCGCGTACCTCGTCGTTGTCGCGGACGTCGGCGAGAGCCTGTTTCAGCTGTTCGGCGGTCTCGGAGCCGATGGCGTTGAGCTGCCCCGGCCGGTCGAGGGTCAGCACGGCGATCCGGTCGCGGAGTTCGGCACGCAGCACGGTGTTCACCTCAGACCATCGTCAGTCCGCCGCTGACCGAGAGCGTCTGCCCGGTCATGTACGCGGCGTCGTCGGACGCGAGGAAGGCCACCACGCCGGCGATCTCGTCGGGCTGGGCGACGCGGCGCAGCGGGATGGCCCGCACCGTCGCGTCGTACATCTTCTGGCTGTAGTCGGCGACCTGCCCGAGCAGGGCGGTGTCGGTCGGCCCCGGGCAGACGCTGTTGACGGTGATGCCGTGCCTGGCGACCTCGCGGGCCAGCGCCTTGCCGAAGGCGATGACCCCGCCCTTCGTCGCGGAGTACACCACCTCGCCGGACGAACCGACGCGGCCGGCGTCCGAGGCGATGTGCACGATCCGGCCGCCACCGCTTTCGATCATCGAGTCCAGTACGGCCCGGGTCACCGTGATGGTGCCGCGCAGATTGACGTCGATGATCCGGTCCCAGGTGTCCGGGGTGCTGTCGACGAAGCGGCCGATGACGTCGACGGCCGCGTTGTTGACCAGTACGTCGACCGGTCCGAGCTCGACGGTCACCCGCTCCACGGCCGCGTGCACGGCCGCGCTGTCGGAGATGTCGGCGCCGACCCCGGTCGCCCGCACCCCGTACCGCTCGACGAGTCGGCCCGCGACCTTGGCGGCGGCCTCCGGGTCCAGGTCGCAGACGGCGACCGCGGCTCCCTGGGCTGCGAGCCGGTCGGCGATCGCCTCGCCGATACCGCGTCCCGCTCCGGTGACGAGTGCCACCTTGTCCCGTACGCTCACGCGCCCTCCCTCGCCCAGGTCCCGATACAGCGCTATCGTATAACTACTTCAGCTAAATAAGCGAGATGCGTGAGTGGAGTCGAGCATGCGCCGAACGATCTTCACCGAGGAACACGAGCTGTTCCGCGAGACCGCCCGCACCTTCTACCTGCGCGAATGCGCCCCGTACGCCGAGCAGTGGGAGCGCGACGGCCAGGTGAGCCGGGCCGCGTGGGCGGCGGCAGGCAAGGCCGGGCTCATCGGCTGGCAGTTCCCGGAGGAGTACGGCGGCCAGGACATCCGGGACTTCCGCTACAACGCCATCATGGCGGAGGAGATGGCGGCCACCAGCTCGGTCGGCATCGGGCTCGGGCTGCAGAACGACGTGATCCCGCCCTACCTGATGAACCTCGCCACACCCGAGCAGAAGGCCCGCTGGCTGCCCGGCGTGATCAGCGGCGAGACGATCTGCGCCCTCGCGCTGTCGGAGCCGTCCGCCGGGTCCGACCTCAAGGGCATCCGCACCACCGCCCGCCGGGACGGCGACGAGTGGGTGATCGACGGCTCCAAGACCTTCATCACCAACGGCATCCTGGCCGACCTGGTCATCGTCGCCTGCAAGACCGACCCGGAGGCGGGCCACAGGGGCATCAGCCTGATCGTCGTCGAGCGCGGTACCGAGGGCTTCGAGCGCGGGCGCAAGCTCGACAAGGTCGGGATGAAGGCCCAGGACACCGCTGAGCTCTTCTTTCACGAGGTGCGGGTCCCGGCGGAGAACCTCATCGGACAGGAGGGGCGCGGTTTCTACCACATGATGGGCAACCTCCCGACCGAGCGGCTCGCCATCGCCGTCTCCTCGCTGGCGGCTGCCGAGCGGGCCTACACGCTGGCACTGGACTACGCCAAGACGCGTACGGCCTTCGGGCAGCCCATCGGGGAGTTCCAGGCCAACAGGTTCGCTCTCGCCGGCATCAGGGCCAAGCTGAACGCCGCCCGCGTCTACGTGGACGGCTGCATCATGGCCCTGCTCCAGGGCGAGCTGACGGCCGAGGAGGCCGCCGCCGCCAAGTACTGGACCTCCGAGACCGGCTGGGAGGTCATCGACCGCTGCATGCAGCTCTTCGGCGGCTACGGCTACGTCAACGAGTACGAGATCGCCCGCATCTGGCGGGACAGCCGGGTGCAGCGGGTCTTCGGCGGAACCTCGGAGATCATGCTGGAGATCATCGGGCGGTCGCTGGGCCTGTAGTCACGGTCCGGGGTGTCCTGACCTTATTGACTACCTTGGATAAATAGGTTAGCTATTTAGCCTGGATGTGCGCAGCGTTGCGCGGTCTCTAGGAGGTATGCGTGGTCACGGTCGATGTGAAGCTGCACCAGGACAGGGCGGAGCACGACCTGCCGCAGCCGCGTCTGGTCATCGGCGGCAAGGACGTCACCGACACGAGCGGTGGACTCTACGAGCACCGCAACCCGGCGACCGGCCTGATCCAGGCGCACATCCCGCTCGCCGGGCCCACCGAGGTGGACCAGGCGGTGGCGGCCGCCCGCCAGGCCTTCGAGGTGTGGGGCACCATGCGCCCCGCCGAGCGCCGCCGGCTGCTCACCCGCTTCGCCGGCCTGCTGCGCGACCACATCCCCGACTTCGCGGCGATCTGCCCGCTGGAGAACGGCGTCTGCATCGGCGGCTGGGCGGAGAACGTCGGACCGCACGTCGCCGAGTGGACCGAGTACTACGCCGGCTGGGCCGACAAGATCGAGGGCATGGTCGGCGCGGCCTACAGCCCGCACGAGAACGTCGAGTACACCATCGCCGAGCCGTACGGCGTCATCGGCCACATCATCACCTGGAACTCGCCCGCGCTGTCGCTGGCGATGAAGGTCCCGCCGTCGCTCGCCGCCGGCAACACCGTGGTCATCAAACCGGCCGAGTCCACGCCGTTCTCCGCGCTGCTCTTCGCCGACCTGGCCCGCGAGGCCGGCATCCCCGAGGGCGTCATCAACGTCGTCACCGGGCTCGGCGACGCGGGA
The DNA here is from genome assembly GCF_055578365.1 of Streptomyces sp. NPDC033131. Lineage (NCBI taxonomy): Bacteria > Bacillati > Actinomycetota > Actinomycetes > Kitasatosporales > Streptomycetaceae > Streptomyces > Streptomyces sp. NPDC033131. The sequence goes on along the minus strand of NZ_JBVIPA010000013.1, from coordinate 131,938 downwards.
TCGGCCCTGGTGACCCACCCCGGCGTCGACAAGATCTCCTTCACCGGCGGTCCCGCCACCGCGCGCCGCATCATGGCCGACGCGGCCCTCAGTCTCAAGCCGGTCGTGTTCGAGCTCGGCGGCAAGTCCGCCAACCTGCTCTTCGCCGACACCGACCTGGACACCGTCGTCCCGTACTGCGCGGCCTTCGCCATGAGCAACACCGGCCAGGGCTGCGCACTGCCCACCCGGCTCCTGGTCGAGCGACCGATCTACGAGGAGGTCATCGCGCGGGTCACCGGTGTGATCGCCCACCTGCCGGTCGGCGACCCGCTCGACCCGACGACGTACATCGGACCCCTCATCAACGAGGCCGCCCGCGAACGCGTCCAGGGCATGATCGACAAGGCGGTCGAGGACGGTGCCGGCCGGCTCGTGTTCGGCGGCGAACGCATCGCATCCGACGGCTACTTCGTCTCACCGACCGTCTTCGCGGACGTCGACAACCGCAGCGACCTCGCCCAGCAGGAGGTCTTCGGCCCGGTCCTGGCCATCACCCCGTTCGACACCGAGGACCAGGCCGTCGCCCTGGCGAACGACAGCGAGTACGGCCTGTCCGCCTACATCCAGTCCCGTGACATCGCGCGCGTCAACCGCCTGGTGCCGCGCCTGAAGGCCGGGACGGTCTACGTCAACCCCGGTCCGAACCCCATCACTTCGCCCGCCACGCCGTTCGGTGGGGTCGGCATGAGCGGGTTCGGGCGGGAAGGCGGCAAGGCCGGCCTGGACGAGTTCATCAACGTCAAGGGCGTGGGCATCGGCCGCGTCTGACGGCCCCCACCTCTCCAAGCCTTTGGAGCCAACAGCATGCATTCCGCCCGCCGCCTGACGTTCGGCGACATCATCCGTGAGCACCGAAGGTCCTTCCCCGACGGCGTCGCCCTCGTCGACGGCGACGTCCGGCTGACCTGGCCCCAACTGGACGAGCGCACCAACCGACTCGCAGGCGCCCTCGCGGACGCGGGGGTCGGCCCCGGCGACCGCGTCCTGTGGCTGGGCCAGAACTCCTTCCGGATCTGGGAGCTGCTCGGCGCCGCCGCGAAGATCGGCGCCATGGTCTGCCCCGGCTACTGGCGCTGGGCCGCCCCCGAGATGGCCTTCGCCGTCGAGGACTTCGACCCCAAGGTGATCGTCTGGCAGGACGAGGAGATCGGCGACACGGTCGCCAAGGCGCGCGCCGAACTCGGCAGCGACCACCGGGCGTTGTGGCTGCGTCACGACTCCGAGGGCGCCGACTCCTACGAGTGCTTCCTGGCCTCCGGCTCGCCCGAGGACCCCGTCGCCGAGGTCGACCCCGACGCCGCGCTCCTGGTCATCTACACCGCGGCGATCTCCGGCCGGCAGTCCGGCTCGATGCTCTCGCACCGCAACCTGCTCGCCATGGGCGCGAGCGGCGCCTGGATGGGGGACATCGGCACGGAGACCGCCTTCCTCGGCGCCGGACCGATGTTCCACATCGGCAACTACCAGTTCTGGGGCGTCCCGGCCTTCGTCCACGGCGGCAAGAACGTGGTCGTCCGCCGCGTGGTCGCCGAGGAACTGCTCCCGCTGCTGGCGGCGGAGCAGTGCACCCACGCCTACCTGATGCCACCGACCATCGCGCAGCTCGTCGCCCTGAACCGCGAGGCCGGCCACGACCTCTCCCACCTGCGCGCGAGCGTTGCCGCACCCCTGTGGCAGGGCACCGTCCCCACCGACCAGAGCCGCTTCACCCGCAACGGCGGCGGCGAGGGCCGCGGGTACGGACAGACCGAGGTGACCGGCTTCGCGGTGACCGGCGCCTACGGCGGCTCGGGCGCGGGCAACGCGGGACGGCCGGGGCCCTTCACCGCCGTACGCGTCCTGGACGGCGCCGGCCAGGAATGCGCGGCCGGCGAAGCCGGCGAGATCTGTGTCCGCGGCGACCTCGTCCACCTCGGCTACTGGAACCGGCCCGCGATCAACGAGGAGCGCTTCCGCTTCGGCTGGTGGCACACCACCGACCTCGGCCGGCGCGAGAGCGACGGCACGATCAGCTTCCTCGGGACGACGACCCGCATGCTCAAGTCGGCGGCCGAGAACATCTTCCCGGCCGAGGTGGAGAACTGCATCGAGTCCCACCCCGCGGTGAAGGAGGCGGCCGTGATCGGCGTGCCCAACGAGCGCTGGGCGCAGGACGTGAAGGCCGTCGTCGTGCTCCAGCCGGGCGCCGAGCCGGTCACCGCGGCGGACGTCATCGAGCACTGCCGGGCGCGGATCGCCTCGTACAAGAAGCCGAAGACGGTCGAGTTCGTCGAGTCCCTGCCGCGCACGAAGGACTACGCCAAGGACTACGAGGCGCTCGACGAGCGCTTCGGCGGGGGTGGCTATCCCGGCGGCGACACGCTCGGCGCGGGACGGTGACCTCGTGAACGGTCGCCAACCCGTGGTCGTCGGTGTGCACGCCACCGAGCAGGCGTTGATGCTGCCCGACCGGGACGCCATGGACCTCGCCCTCGAAGCGGTACGCGGCGCGATCGCGGACGCCGGACTGACCCCGGCCGACGTCGACGGCGCGCAGGTCGACTGGCCCGGTCCGGGCGGCGTACCCGGCGAGGGCAGTTCCTGGGCACGGATGCTCGGCCGGGACCTGCGCTGGACCAGCGACTCGATGCTCGACAACGCCGGCTCGCGGGGCCTGCTGAAGGCGGCCGCCGCCATCGGCGCCGGATACGCGGACACCGTCGTCGTCGGCGGCTGCAAGCTGGTCTCGCGCGGCGCCGGTCCCGTCGGGGCCGGGGTGCCCCTGGAGTTCGCCGACGTGTGGGGCAGCTATGTCGTCGCCCAGTTCGCGCTGGTGGCGGCCCGGCACATGCACGAGTACGGGACGACGTCCCGGCAGCTCGCCGAGGTCGCCGCCACGATCCGCAACAACGGCGCCACCAACCCGGAGGCGATGATGTACGGCCGCGGGCCGTACACCGCCGACGACGTGCTCGCCTCCCGGATGGTGGCCACGCCCTTCCACCTGCTGGACTGCTGCATCGTCGGCGAGGGCGGCGCCGCCATGGTGGTGACCACCGCCGAACGGGCCCGCGACCTGCCGCACCCGGCCGTCGCCGTCCTGGGCGGCGGCATGGAGTACCACCAGGCCGCGTACGCCAACCCGGCGCTGTACCGAGAAGTCGGGCAGCTCGGCCGGGACGCCGCGTCGCGCGCCTACGCCATGGCGGGCGTCAGCCCGCACGACGTGGACGTCTTCTCCCTGTACGACCCCAACTCCTTCGAGATCATCCGGCAGTTGGAGGCACTCGGCCTGTGCGGCGAGGGCGAGGGCGGACCGCTGGCGGCCAGCGGCGCCATCGCCGTGGGCGGCAAGCATCCCGTCAATCCCGACGGCGGCTGTCTGTCGTACGCCTGGAACGGGACGCAGCAGATGACGCTCAAAGTCGTCGAGGCCGTACGGCAGTTGCGCGGCACCGCCGTGCACCAGGTCGAGGGCGCCGAGCTGGCGGTCGTCGGGAACGCGGGGTCCGGCGCGCAGCACTACGAGATGAGCCTGTTGGGGAGAACGCGATGAGCCGGCCCGTACCCGTCCCCACCGAACTGTCCGAAGCGTTCTGGGACGCGGCCCGACGCGGCGACCTGGTCGTCCCGTACTGCTCGGCCTGCGACCTGCGCTTCTTCGTTCCCGAGCCCGCCTGCCCCGGGTGCATGGCGCCGGACTGGCGGTACGTGCCCAGCGTGGGCCGGGGGGCCGTCTACTCGGTGACCGTGGTGCACCGCGCACCCGGCCCTGGCTTCGACACGCCCTTCGCGCTCGCCGTGATCGACCTCGACGACGGCGGCACCCTGCTCTCCCACGTCGACGCCGGCGATCCGGACACCGTCGGCATCGGCATGCGGGTACGTGTCGACTTCCGGCCCCTCACCGACGAGATCACGCTGCCCTGTTTCGTGCCGGAGCGCTGATCGCGTCGATGGAAACCGATACCTGTGAAACTTTAGTGCTCTAAGTGTATTTAGATAGCGGTATCCACAGATAGCATCGGCGCGTCATCGTGTGGGCCCATCGGAGCGGCCTGTCACTTGGAGCATCGCTGGGGACCTCAGTGGCAGTGCACGCGCGTGCGTCGAACAGGCAAGGCCCAAGGGGCAACGGATCCCGGCGACAGCCGTCCCTCCGCACGGTTCTGCTCATCCTGGCTCTCGTGCCCAGCGTGACCGTCGTGGCCCTCTGGCTGGCGAGTTCCGCGCAGCTCTACACGGACTGGCAGAGGCAGAAGGACCGCAACGCGGCCTCCTCCGCGGCGGCACGTCCCATCATGGCCGCCTTCTTCGACCTCCAGGAGGAACGGCGGCTCAGCGGTGCGGCACTCGCCGATCCCAAGGGCTACCGGAAGGCGCTGCGCGAGCAGCGCGGCCGCACCGACGCGGACGTCACCACCGTCCAGAATCTGCCCGACAGCAAGTGGAGCGCCCCGGACGACATCCGGCGCAACGTCGTCCAGGTGGGCAGCAATCTGCGGAAACTGGCCGACTACCGGGCGGGGGTGGACCAGCGGACCGCCTCGCAGCAGCAGACGTTCGACCGCTATACGAGCCTGATCTCCGGCCAGTTGAACCTGTTCACCACTCTGAGCCATGTCGGTCTGCCCAACATCGACTACCTCGCCCGGCCGGCCATCGACTCGGTGTGGGGCATGGAGATGATCTCGCGGGAGAACGCGCTGTTCACCCGCGGCTCGGTGACCGGACGGCTCTCCGCCACCGAACGCGGGCAGCTCGCCGGATGGATCGGCTCCCAGCGATTCATCTACGACAACAAGATCGTGCCCCTCGTCCCGGACGACCAGGGCGCGCTCTACCGGAAACTCATGGCGAGCGGCGCGTGGGAGCAGAAGACGGCGGCCGAGCAGGACTTGCTGTCCGCATCCGCCTCCGACCCGGACAAGTTCTCCGAGGCACTGGGCAAGAGGTGGGGCGACAGCGTCGGGCCGGTCGCCGCCCAGCTCCAGAAGCTCAACGCCACCTACTCCGCGACCCTGACGGCGGCCACCGAGAGGGAACTGGACGCGATGGTGCGGCGGCTGGTCGTCACCAGCGTGATGGGCGCGGTGGCGGTGGCCCTGGTCATGCTGGTCACCGCGGTGTTCACCCGGTCGCTGCGCCGGCGGATCTCCGCGCTGCGCGCGGCTGCCCTGGATCTGCAGACCCGGATGCCGGACGTGGTCGAACGCCTGCGCAGAGGAGATGTCGTCGACCTGGACGCCGAACTCCCGGCCATCCAGCACGGCGACGACGAACTGGGCCAGCTGGGCCAGGCGCTCAACCTCGCGCGCCACAGCGCCCTGGACACGACGATGGCGCAGGTGTCGCAGTTCCGCGGGTTCGAGAAGCTCCTGCAGCGCATCGCCCGGCGTACCCAGCTGCTCATCGGACTGCAGATGAAGAAGCTCAGTGAACTCGAGCGTCGGCACGAGGATCCCGAGGTCCTGGAGGGCCTGTTCGACCTCGACCATCTGACCGCCCGGCTGCGGCGCTACGAGGAGAACCTGGTGATCCTCGGGGGCGGCCAGCCGCAGCGTCGCTGGCGCAAGCCCGTCCTGCTGCTGGATGTGCTGCGCTCCGCACAGAGCGAGGTGCAGGACTACCGGCGGATCCAGATCGATGTCGAGGAGCGCGTGTGGCTGGCCGAGCGCGCGGTCGGTCTGGTGATCCACGTGCTGGCCGAACTCATGGAGAACGCGGTCGGCTTCTCCAAGCCGCCGACACCGGTGGAGGTGTACGCCGCCCGCGTGGGGCGCGGCCTCGCGGTGGAGATCGAGGACCGCGGCGTGGGCATGGACGACGCGCAGTACGACGAGGCCAACCGGCTGATGAGCGAACCGCCCCGCATGGACGTCATGTCCCGGGCGGACGACGTCAGGCTCGGACTCTATGTGGTCGCCCGGCTGGCGCGTGGCCTCGGCATCCAGGTGGAGCTGCGGCCCTCCTCGTTCGGCGGCACCCGGGTGGTCGTCCTCATCCCCGACGAACTCGTCGTCGACGCCCCCGAGCGGACCGGGCCCACGGCCGGGGAGGCCGACGCCGCCTGGCAGCCGGCCCACGACGCGGCCGTGGCGGACGTCCCCGGGCCGGAGCACGGGACGGCGCTGGACGTGGACACGCTGGTGACCGGCCGCATCGGCCCGCCCGGAGTCACGGCGCCCGCCGGCGATGTGTGGACCCGGCCACCGCGCCCCCAGGGAGTGCCGCAGATGGCGGGCGCACCGCGGATGAGCGGCCCACCGCGCGTGCATGCCGCGCCGGACGCGCAACCACTGCCCAAACGGGTCCGCCTGGCCAGTCTCGCCGACGAACTGCGTGACCCGAACGCGGACCTGCGGGCGCCTTCGCCCGACGAGCGGACGCCGGCCCGGCGGGCCGCGCCCGCCCGCTCCGGCGCGACGATCGGCGCCTTCCAACGCCAGTCCCGGATGGTCCGGCGCGATGCTCCCCCGACCGACCACGAACCCACCGACGTGCTGCCGCAGCGTAGACGGATCCCGACGGAAGACTGACCATGACAATGCGAACGACCGCCACCCATCCGGACCTCGACTGGTTGCTGGACGCGCTGGTCGAGCAGGTTCCCGGCACGCGCCACGCCATCGTGCTGTCCGACGACGGGCTGGTGGTCAGCCAGTCCCGCACCATCGCCCGCGGTGACGCGGAGCGTCTCGCCGCCGTGGCCACCGGCCAGCAGAGTCTGGCCCGCGGGGTCGGGCAGCTGTTCGGTGGCGGTTCGGTGCACCAGGTGATCGTCGAGATGACCGACCTGTGGCTGTTCATCTCCGCCGCGGGCCGGGGCACTCATCTGGCCGTCGTGGCATCCCAGGAAGTGGACGCCGAGTTGATGGCCGTGGCCATGCACACCCTCATGCAGCAAGTGGGCCGGCGCATGAGCACCGAGGCACGCTTCGGTGCGCCCGCCGACGAGGGCGGTGTACGTGAGTGAGCCACTGGATGGACGGCCTGGAAGCGGGGGACGCTGAAGCGCTGTCGGTACGGCCCTACACCATCACCCAGGGCCGGACGGCACCCGCGCGCGACGACCTCACTCTCATCACCCTCGTGACGACCGTCGAACCGGCCCCCGGCCGGGCCGGGATGCGCGGCCTGCAACCCGAGCACCGCTCGATCCTCCAGCAGTGCCGCACCCCCGCGGCGGTGGCCGAGATCGCCGCGGAACTGAACCTGCCCGTGGCGGTCACGAAAATCCTGATCGACGACCTGGTCGCGCTGGGCAGGGCCACCACCCGTCCACCGATCGCTGTAGCAGTGGGAAACACATTGGACATGACACTTCTTCGGGCGGTGAGGGATGGCCTTCGCAGACTCTGACCCCGCGGGCCGGGCCTACGACGGCTCGGCGCCGGCGGCGGTCAAGATCCTCGTTGCCGGTGGCTTCGGCGTCGGCAAGACGACCCTGGTCGGGGCGGTGAGCGAGGTGGCGCCGCTGCGCACCGAGGAGTACCTGACCGTCGCGAGCGTGGGCGTCGACGACGTCGAGGGCGTCGAGCGGAAGTCCACCACCACCGTGGCCATGGACTTCGGCCGCATCATGGTGAACCCCCGCCTGGTGGTCTACCTCTTCGGGACACCCGGCCAGGAGCGCTTCTGGTTCATGTGGAACGACCTCGTGCACGGCGCGCTCGGCGCGGTGGTCGTCGCCGACACCCGGCGGCTGGAGTCCAGCTTCGCGTCCATCGACTTCTTCGAGAGCCGCGGCATCCCGTTCGTGATCGGCGTCAACTGCTTCCACGGCCGCCAGGAACGCGACGAGTGGGAGATCCGCGAAGCGCTGGACCTGGACCCGGAAGTCCCCTTGGTGATCGGGGACATGCGGCAGCGGTCGGTCGGCCGCGATCTGCTGCTCGCGCTGGCCGAACATCTCATTGCCGCGAACTCGGTAACCTAGTTCAATCAGTTATCTAGTAGAGTGAACCGTCTACCCGGTGCTCGGGCTGTGTCCCGCACCTGTGGGTCGGACGGAGGTGGGCCCGGTGATGAGTGCGGCGGGGCGGCAGGGCGGTGGCGGTGGCGGTGTGAACGGTGTCAAGGTCCGCGTCCCCAAGATGGCCGAGCTGGTGGCGGCACAGCTGCGCCGCAAGATCGTGCGCGGGGAGCTGACCGAGGGCGAGGCGCTGCCCGCCGAGTCGGCGCTGATGGCGGAGTTCGCCGTCTCCCGGCCGACGTTGCGTGAGGCGTTCCGGGTGCTGGAGTCGGAGTCGCTGATCAGCGTGCGCCGGGGCGCCCGGGGCGGGGCACGCGTGCAGACCCCGGAAGGCACGGTCGCGGCCCGGTACGCCGGCGTGGTGCTCGAATACCGGGGCACGACCCTCAAGGACGTCTACGACGCCCGTACGGTCATCGAGGCACCGTGCGCCGGTCTGCTGGCCGAGGGGCGCACGGAGGAGGACCTGGAGCGGCTGCGAGCCGCCGTCGCCGAGGCCGAGGCGCTGATGGACGACCCGTCGGCCTTCATCCGTGCCCACATGGAGTTCCACGCCCTGGTCGTCGAACTGGCGGGCAACGAGACGCTGAGCGTCCTCAACGGCATGGTGCGGCACATCATCGACCAGGCGAACTGGTCCCACGTCGACCTCGACGCCGGAAGCCCCGAGAACGTGCGGGCCAACCGCCGGGGCTTCCGCGCCCACGGCGCGCTCGTCGAACTGGTGGCCGCCCGCCGGACCGAGGCCGCCGAGGAGCTGTGGCGCCTCCACCTCCAGGAGGCCGAGGACTACCTGCTGCAGAACAGGTCCATGACGACAGTCCTGGACCTGCTCGGCTGACCTACGGGACCGGAGCGGGCGCGGCCGCCGTCGCGGGAGCCGCGGCGGCGACCTGCTCGGCCGAGCGTCACTCGGGTGTGCGCAACTCCTGCACGATGGGCTCCCACACCTCGGCGTCGATCTCGTACGCCGTGTAGAAGGACACCCGGTCGACCAGCGCCCCGTACCGGCGCCGGATCTCGCCCGCGACCCGCTCCGGTTCCGCCACGACCGCGAACGTGTGCAGCACCTCGTCGTCGACCAGGCGGCTCATCGCCTCCCACTTGTCCTCGCGCCGGGACGTCGACAACGCGTGCAGCTCGTCGCCGAGTTCACCCCAGCCGTGCAGCTCCAGCACCCCGCGATAGGCGGGCGTGCTGCCGTAGAAGGCGATCTGGGCACGGGTGCCGTCGATCGCGCGGGTCATCTCCTCCTCCGTGCGGCCGGTCGCGGTCAGCAGCAGATGGGAGACGGCGAAGTCGGCCCGCGTGCGGCCGGACGTGGCCAGACCCGCCTCCACGGTGGGCAGGGTCACCTCCCGCAGGTATCGCTCCGTGGTGAAGCCGTGCGCGAGGAGCCCGTCGGCGACCTCGCCCGCCACCTTGGTCATCGCCTGACCGACCGCGGCCACGAACACCTTGGGCGCTCCGCCGGGAGCGGGCGGAGGAGAGAAGAAGGGCGACATCAGGGTGTGCGAGTAGAAGTCGCCGCGGAAGTCGAGCTTCCCGCCCTCGTTCCAGGCCGACCAGATGGCGTGCAGCGCGCTCACGTACTCCCGCATGCGGGCCGCGGGCCGGCTCCACGGCATGTCGAAGCGCCGCTCGATGTGCGGCTTGATCTGGCTGCCGAGACCGAGCGAGAACCGTCCGCCCGCGTAGGTCTGCAGGTCGTGCGCGGTGTACGCGAGCTGCATGGGGGAGCGGGCGAAGGCCACCGCGATGGCCGTCCCCACCTCGAGGCGGTCGGTGTGCTCGGCCGCCAGCACCAGCGGCAGGAAGGGGTCGTGCTTGGACTCCGACGCCCACAGGCCGTCATAGCCGGCCTTCTCGTGGTGCCTGGCCTCCTCCACGACCTCCGTGGTGCTCCACACGTTGAGCTTGCCGTCGACCTTCATGCCGCTCCCTCGTCCGTTTCCATGCCGATTCTCCGTGCGAGCAGTTCCCGGTGGTACGCCGGATCCCCGAACAGCAGCTGTGACGTCTTGGCCCGCTTCAGATAGAGGTGGGCCGGGTGCTCCCAGGTGAAGCCGATGCCGCCGTGCACCTGGATGTTCTCCTCCGTCGCCTGCAGACAGGCCTCGGAGCAGAACGCCTTGACCAGGCTGGCCGTGGCGGGCAGCTCCGGGTCCTCGGTCTCGGCGGCGAGCAGGGCGTAGTGGGCGGCGGCGCGCGCCGACTCCACCTCCAGGAGGACGTCGGCGAGCAGATGTTTCACGGCCTGGAAGGAGCCGATGGGCCGCCCGAACTGGTGGCGCACCTTGGCGTACTCCACCGCCATGTCGAGCGCGCGGGAGGCCACTCCGACCTGCTCGGCGGCCAGCGCCACCGCGGCCCGGCCGAGCACCTGCGACACCAGGTCCCATCCGTCGCCGTGCGTACGCAGCCGGGTCGCCGGTACGTCCCGGTAGTCGAGGCGGGCCTGGCGGCGGGTCGGGTCCATCGTGGGCAGCGGCTCACGCGTCAGGCCGGTCGCGTCGCCCTCCACGCAGAACACCCCGATGCCGTCGCCGGTGCGGGCGACGGTGAGGACGACATCGGCGGTGGCACCGTCCAGGACGAACATCTTGTGCCCGGTCAGCAGCCAACTCCCGTTGCTTTCACGGGCGGTGAGCCGGACTCCCGCCGCGTCCCAGCGGGCCGAGTCCTCGGTCAGGGCGAGTGTCCCGACGAGTTCGCCGGAGGCCAGGCCCGGCAACAGGCGCTTGCGGGCGTCCTCGTCGGCGCAGCGCAGCAGCGTGGTCGTCGCCAGCACGGCCGAGGACAGGAACGGCGCACACAGCAGCGCACGTCCCATCTCCTCCATCACCACACCCACTTCGACCGGCCCGCACCCGGCGCCGCCGTACTCCTCGGGGACCGCCAGCCCCTGCAGCCCGAGCTCCGTCCCCATCCGGCGCCACAGCGCCCGGTCGAAGCCCTCGGGCGTCTCCATCAGACGCCGCACTTCGGTCTCCGGCGAGGTGTCCGCCAGGAACGCCCTGACCATGCGCCCCAGTTCGGCCTGCTCCTCGCTGAACGCGAAGTCCATGCCTCAGCCCTCCTCGGCGGTCCTGCGACGGCCGCGGGACGCGATGATCTTCTCCACGACGGCGATGTGGTCCGGCGAGTGCATACTCTCCTGCTCGGCGAGCAGGGCCGGTTCCAGCACGGTGGCGAGCGCCTGTTCCAGGTGCAGGTTCACCGCGCGCTTGGTCTCGCGCAGGGCCTGCGAGGGCAGGGCGGCCAGCCGCCCGGCGAGGTCCATGGCCTCGTCCAGGAGCTTGTCCTTCGGCACGGCGCGGTTGGCGATGCCCAGCCGGACCGCCTCCTCGGCGCTCACCCGGTCGCCGAGGAACAGCAGTTCCTTCGCGCGGGTGAGGCCGACCAGCAACGGCAGGACGAGAGCGCCGCCGTCACCGGCGACGAGCCCGACCTGGACGTGCGGGTCGGCCACATAGGCGTCGTCGGCGATCAGGACGAGGTCGCTCAGCAGGGCCAGGCTGCACCCCAGGCCCACCGCGGGCCCGTTGACGGCCGCGATCACCGGCAGCGGGCAGCGGACCATGCCGGTGATGATCCGCCGTGCCTCGTCGACGTTGCGTTCGCGGAAGGCGCGGTCGCGCTGGACGCGGGTCATGATGTCGAAGTCGCCCCCGGCGCTGAACGCCCGGCCGCGCCCGGTGAGCACCACCACCCGGGCATCCGGATCGGCGGCGAGCGAGTCCCAGAGGGACGCGAGGGAGGAGTGCAGCTCCTCGCTCATCGAGTTGAGCTGGTCCGGCCGGTTCAGCTCGATCAGCCGGACCGGCCCGACAGCCGTCACCACCAGGTCGGTCATCTCCACCGCCATCAGTCGTCCATCGGTCAGGAACAAGTCAGTAGAGTTGAATGCTATAACTAATTAAGCTTTCTGGAAACGGCTCGCTGGAGTGACGGAGGACGCGTATGCCGGAGCAGGAGTACGAGACCGTGCGGGCCGAGGTGGCGGACCGGATCCTCACCGTCACCCTCAACCGGCCCGAGAAACTCAACGCCTTCAACCCCCGGATGATGGCCGACCTGCTCGACGTCCTGGACGCGGCCGACGCCGACGACGACGTACGCGTGACCGTGGTGACCGGCGCCGGACGGGGCTTCTGCGCGGGCGCCGACGTCAGCTCCGGCGGCTCCTCCTTCGACCATCGCAAGGCGGGCGCCCGGCACCGGGACACCGGTGGCCGGGTGGCGCTGCGGATCTTCTCCAGCACCAAGCCGGTGATCGCGGCGATCAACGGCCCGGCGGCGGGCGTCGGGGCCAGCATGACCCTGCCCATGGACATCCGACTGGCGTCGACCTCGGCGAAGTTCGGCTTCGTGTTCGCCCGCCGCGGCATCGTGCCGGAGTCGGCGGCGAGCTGGTTCCTGCCGCGGGCCGTGGGCATGCAGCGGGCCATGGAATGGGTGGCGACCGGCAGGGTCTTCGGCCCCGAGGAGGCGCTGGCGGCGGGGCTGGTCCGCTCCGTGCACCCGCCGGAGGAACTGCTGCCGGCGGCGTACGAACTCGCCCGGGAGATCGCCGAGAACACCTCCGCGATCTCGGTCGCCCTCTCCCGTCAGATGATGTGGCGGATGCTGGGCGAGCCGCACCCGATGGCCGCCCACCGGCTCGACTCCCGGATCATGAGCCAGATCGGCGGCGGCCCGGACCCCGTGGAGGGCGTCCAGTCGTTCCTCGCCAAACGGCCGCCCGCATTCCCTGGCCGGGTCAGCAAGGACATGCCGCCTCTCTACCCCTGGTGGCGGGAGGAGGAGTTCCGCCCCCTCGAGGAGCAGGCACCGGCATCGGAGGACCAGGGATGACGACGTTCGACTACATCGTGGTGGGCGCGGGGTCCGCGGGTTGCGTACTCGCCGGCCGTCTCTCCGAGGACCCGAAGACGTCGGTGCTCCTGATCGAGGCCGGCGGCCGGGACACCACACCGCTGATCAGAATGCCCAAGGGGTTCGGCAAGCTGCTGGGCGATCCCCGGTTCGCCTGGCACTACCCGGTCGAGCCGGTGGGCCCGAGCCGCCGCGTCGAGCAATGGGTCCGGGGCCGGACGCTCGGCGGATCGAGCTCGGTCAACGGCATGGTCTACAACCGCGGCGACCGCGCCGACTACGACGAGCTGGAACGCCTCGGCAACCCCGGCTGGGGCTGGGACACCATGCTGCCGGTCTTCCGGCGGATCGAGGACAACGCGCTCGGCGCCTCCCAGGCCCGCGGCGCCGGCGGCCCACTGCACGTCTCCACCGCACCGCGGCCGGAGCCGCTCTGCGAGGAGGCGATCGCCGCCGGGACCGGACTCGGCTGGCGTCGCACGGACGATCTGAACGCGAGCGACGACGAACGCATCGGCTACGCCATGGCCACCATCAGGAAGGGGCAGCGGTTCAGCGCCGCCCGCGCCTTCCTGCACCCCGTCGCGGACCGGCCGAACCTGACCGTGGCGGTGGACACCCACGTGACGCGCGTCCTCGCCGAGCACGGCAGAGCCGTCGGCGTCCACGCCCGCAACAAGGGCCGGGAGGCCGACTTCCGGGCTCGGCGCGAGGTGATCCTCTCCGCCGGCAGCATCGCCACGCCCAAGATCCTCCAACTGTCCGGCATCGGCCCGGCCGAGACGCTGAAGTCGGCGGGCGTGGACGTCCTGGTCGACAGCCCGCACGTGGGCGGCCGGATGCGCGAGCACCGGTGTTTCGTCGTCCAGTACCGGCTGAAGGACGACCTCGGCTACAACAAGGCCCTGAGCACACCGCTGCGGCAGGCCCTGTCGGGGGCGAGATACCTGGCCACCCGCCGTGGACCGCTGGCCGCGCCCGCCTTCGACGTGATCGCCTTCTTCAAGACCCGCCCCGAACTCGCCCGCCCGGACGCCCAGTTGCTCATCGCACCGGTGTCCCTGCTGCCCGACGTGCCCGGCAAGGAGACCGGCGTGGAGCGCGAGCCCGGGGTGATGGGCCTCGGCTACATCCTGCGCCCCACCGCCGAGGGCGGCCTGCACATCACGTCGGCCGACCCCGACGCCCCTCTCACGATCACACCGAACTACTACGGCTCCGACCACGACCGCACGGTGGGGGCCGCCCTCTTCCGGCGCATGCGGGAACTCTTCGAGACCGATCCGATCGCCGCCCGGATCACCGCCGAGACGCTGCCGGGCCCCGGGGTCCGCGACGACCAGGACATCATCGACGCCGGTCTCGACCAGGGCCGCTGCGGCTACCACGCCATCGGCACCTGCGCCATGGGCCCCGCCGACGAAGACGTCGTCGACGCCCGGCTGCGCGTACGCGGCATCGAGGGCCTGCGGGTCGTCGACTGCTCGGTCATGCCGACGATGGTGTCCGGCAATCTGAACGCGCCGATCATGGCCATGGCGTGGAGGGCGGCCGACCTCGTCCTGGGGACGGTCTGATCCCGCACCGGGAGATCTGGCCGAAACATTGTCGTAGTTTGTTTGACCTGTTAGCGTCCGGTCGGCGGACATTCAGTTGAATGCGCTAAACCATTGACCGCCTGGATGGTCACCATGAGCGATGGTTTCCTGCACGAATCCCTGCGCTGTGCCGACTGGGGGGTCGCCACCGCGGACACCATCGCGGCGCCACCGCCGCCCCCGCCGGAACGCGGCGGCCACTTCCGGCAGTGGACCGACGACCTCCGGCAGCTGACCGGGGTCGTCGCGGACACCCACCGCATGGTCGCCGGCTGGCCGCAGCTCCAGCCCGACGGCCCCGGCAGCTGGGACCGGGACGCCCTGGACCGCTGCGACCGTGCGCTGGACGCACTCCTCGCTCAAGGCACCCGGCCCGGACTCACCCTGCTCGACCGCTCGCTGCCACCGTGGCTGGACGCGGCCGGCGGCTGGCTGGCCCGCGACACCGCCGAGCACTTCGCCGCCTTCGCCGCCGAGTTGGGCCGCCGTTTCGGCGACCGGGTGGAACGCTGGATCACCTCCACCGACCTCGCCGGCCCCACACTCGCGGACCACGTGGCCGGAATGTACCCCCCGAACCGGGGAGCGGGCCGGGCCGGGCTGCCCGCGGTCCACCACATCCTGCTGGCCAACGGACTCGCCGCCCAGGCCCTGAGGGCCACCGGCGCGCGAGGCCCGATCGGCACCACGGTCACCCTCGTGGGCGGCTACCCCGCCACCGAGGATCCCTACGACCGCCTCGCCCTGGAACGCCTGGAGAGCTGGACCAACCGTCTCTTCCTCGACCCCCTGCTGCTCGGCGAGCACATGGTGACCGAAGACGGCGACTCACCGGTCGAGGACACCGGCTGCGTACACCCCGGCGACCTGGAGACCATCGCCACCGAGCAGGACCTGCTGGGCCTGTCCTGGCACACCCCGTTCCGTGTCACCGCACCGGAGAACCTGCCGCGCGTGCTGCCGACGAGGACGTGTCAGAGCGCCCTCAACGAGGTGAACCGCCTCCTCGTGGGCCTGGGCTTCGCGATCGTCCCGTTCGACGACGTGGAGACCACCGCCTACGGCTGGCCGATCATCCCCGAGGGACTCGCGGACGCCGTCGCCGGCCTGTACGAGCTGTACGGCGACGTGCTGCCGCCGCTGTCCGTCATCGACAACGGCATGGGCGACCTGGACCTGGTCGACGACACGGGACACAGCGACGACGACCGGCGCCGGGCCCTGCTGCGCGCCCGGCTCACCTGGCTGGCCGGACTCACCGCGGCCGGGGTGGAGGTGTGCGGCTACGAGTACTGGTCGGTCCTCGACAACCTGGAGGCCAAGTTCCGCTACACCCGCCTGTACACGATGGCGGTCCCCGACCACGAGGCCCCGCCGCGCCCCCCGATCCCCTCCGACTGGTTGCACCGCGGCGCCTTCGCCGGCACGGCCGTACCCGAGGCGGGGCGCGCCGCCGGTCTGAGTCTGGTGCCGGGCGCCCCTCGGGCTCAGGATGCCGGAGCCTCGTAGTCCCTGCCGCGGATCAGCCGCACCGGCGTGTAGACGAGGACGTCCTCGTCCCGCTGGTTGCGTACCGTGATCCTGCTGGTCACCACGCCCCGGCCGGGCTTGCTGGAGGGCCGGGAGTCCGTGGTCTCCACGACGGCGTACACGGTGTCGCCGACGTACACCGGACCCAGCACGTCGAGTTCCATGTGCAGGAAGGCGAGGCCCGTGCCGTGCAGCACGTTCGTCTGCAGGACGAGCCCTTCGGCGATGCAGTACGTCAGTCCCCCCGGGACCAGTCGCCCCGTGTAGCCGCCGTCCGCCGCGTGCGAGGCGTCCCAGAAGAGGGGCTCGGTGAAGCCGCCCCAGGTGACGAAGTTGACCAGGTCGGTCTCCGTGATGGTGCGGCGGGCGGTCCGGAAGACCTGTCCGGCCGGCATCTCCTCATAGGTGAGTCCCTTGACCAGAAGGGGGACTTCGGTGCTGGTCTGCTGCGGCGCCATGATCGGTTCCTCTCGTACGGTGGTCACAGGTCGAGCGGGTGCTTGTCGCTGACCCCCTCGAAGTCCGCGGGCCGCTTCTCGCGGTGGGCGGCGAGTCCCTCGACGACCTCGTGCCCGCCGAACCCGAAGAACTCCAGCCCCAGCGAGGCTTCGAAGATCGGCTGGGCCGTGCGGTACCAGTGGTTGAGGGACCGCTTGGTCCAGCTGATCGCACTGGCCGGCCCGGCGGCCAGGGCCGTCGCCACCCGCAGGGCCTCGGTGTGCACGTCCGCGTCGTCCACGCACTTCGACACCAGCCCGATCCGCTCGGCCTCCTCGCCGGTGAGCGTCTCGCAGGTGAGGAGGTAGTACTTGGCCTTGGCCATGCCGCACAGCAGCGGCCAGCAGATGGCGGCGTGGTCACCGGCCGCGACGCCGAGCCGCGTGTGCCCGTCGACGATCTTCGCCGTGCGGGCGGCGACGGAGATGTCCGCCAGCATCCCGATGACCAGCCCCGCCCCGACCGCCGGGCCGTGGAGCGCGGAGACCACCGGCTTGGAGCAGTTGAGCACCCCGTAGACCATGTCCCGCGCCTCCCGCATCACCCGGGCACGCACGGCGTAGTCCTCGGTCATGGTTTCGATGGAGTCGAAGGTCCCGCCCGCCGAGAACGCCCTGCCCGCACCCTGGACGAGCACCGCCCGGGTCTCCTCGTCCCGGTCCACGACGGACCAGATGTCGGCGAGCTCGCCGTGCATCCGCGGATCCACGGCATTGAGGTTCGGCGCGTCGAGCACGATCCGCAGCACGCCGGGCGCGGGCCGCTCGAAGGTCAGGCTCGTGAACGGGGCGTAGGGATCGGTCACGTCGCGCTCCTGGTGCATTCAGTGTGGATACTATAATTATCTAACTGTATCGAAGGGTGGGCGGCAAGCAGGCCGCACGTGACGTTGCACGGAGGACGGGAAGCTCGGCATGGATCTCACCTTCAGCGAGGAACAGGACGAACTGCGCAAGGTCGTCCGCTCGTTCCTCGCCAAGCACTCCGACGAGGCGGACGTGCGCCGCCTGGCCGCCGACCCCCGGGGCCACGACCCTGTCGTCTGGCGGCGGATGGCCGGCGAACTCGGTCTGCAGGGCCTCGCCGTACCCGAGGAGTACGGCGGCTCGGGCTTCGGCTACGCCGATCTCGGCATCGTCTTCGAGGAGACGGGCCGCGCGCTGCTCGGCGGGCCGTACTTCGCCACCGTCGCCCTGGCCGTCGAGGCACTGCTGCGCTGCGCCGACGAACAGGCGCGACACGACCTCCTCCCGGGCATCGCGTCCGGCGAGACGGTGGCCACGCTGGCGCTCACCGAGGACAGTGGCCGCTGGGACGAGCAGGGCGTCCGGCTCACCGCCGCCCACGACGAAACAGGGGGCTGGCGGCTGACCGGCGCGAAGACCTACGTCCCCGACGGACACCTCGCCGACCTGCTCCTGGTCGCAGCCCGGACGCCCTCGGGCGTCAGCCTCCTGGCTGTCGAGACCACCGACGCGCCCGGCCTCACCCGCACCCCCCTCCCCACCCTCGACCAGACCCGCAAACAAGCCCGGCTCGAGTTCACGGACACGCCCGCCCGCCTCCTGGGCTCCGAGGGCGCGGCATGGCCCGCGCTGGAGCGCACCCTCGCCACCGCCGCCGTACTCCTGTCCGCGGAACAGGTCGGGGGAGCCGCGGCCGCCCTGGACGCCGCCGTGGAGTACGCCAAGATCCGCGAGCAGTACGGCCGGCCCATCGGCTCGTTCCAGGGGATCAAGCACAAGTGCGCCGACATGCTCATGGAGATCGAGTCCGCCCGCTCGGCCGCGTACGGCGGACTGTGGGCGCTGGACGGGGGCGACGAGACGGAGATCGCGATGGCGGCCGCCCTCGCGCAGGCCTTCTGCTCGGAGGCGTTCACCAAGGTCGCCGCCGACAACATCCAGATCCACGGCGGTATCGGCTTCACCTGGGAGCACCCCGCACACCTGTACTTCAAGCGGGCCAAGAGCTCCGAAGTACTGCTCGGCACACCGTCGTACCACCGGGAACTGCTCGCCGCCCGGCTCGGCATCTGAGACCTCAGGGAGAAGCAGACATGGAGCTGGACTTCGGGCCCGCCGTACGCGACTTCCGCGACGAGGTGCGGGACTGGCTGGCGGACCACCTGGTGGGGGAGTTCGCCGAGCACCGGGGCGTGGGCGGCCCCACCGACGGCGCTGCCTGGGAGGTCCGCCTCGCCTGGGACCGCGAGCTGTCCGCCGGGAACTGGCTGGGCGTCGGCTGGCCCAGGGAATACGGAGGACGCGGGCTCGGGCTGCTGGAGGAGATCGTCTTCGAGTACGAGTACGCCCGCGTGAACGCCCCGTACCGGGCCACCGTCAACGCCCTCGACCTGCTCGGCCCGATGCTCCTCGCGATGGGCGGCGAGGCGCAGAAGAAGCGCTTCCTGCCGCCCATCCTCGCCGTCGAGGAACTGTGGGGCCAGGGCTTCAGTGAACCCGGCGCCGGCTCCGACCTGGCATCCGTGCGCACCCGGGCGGAACGGGACGGCGACGAGTGGGTGGTCAGCGGACAGAAGGTGTGGACCTCGTTCGGTGTGCACGCCGACTGGCTGTACGTCCTCACCCGCACCGATCCGCGATCCGTGCGGCACAAGGGTCTGAGCCTGCTGCTCCTGCCCACGGACCAGCCCGGGGTCGAGATTCGCCCCATCCGCAACCTCGCAGGCCAGGACGAGTTCGCCGAGGTGTTCCTCTCCGACGCCCGCACCGGCGCCGACATGGTCGTCGGCGAGGTCGGCCAGGGCTGGCGCACGGCGATGGCCACGCTCGGCATCGAGCGCGGCACCACGCTCCTGCCTCAGCAGCTCACCTTCGAGCGGGAGGCCGAGGCACTGATCGACCTGGCCCGCGAGGGGGGCGCGCTCGACGATCCGATGCTGCGCCGCCGCATCGTCGACGCCTGGATATCCGTACGCATCATGCGCACCACCAATCTGCGGACCATCGCCGAACTGACCGCCGGCCGCACGCCGGGCGCGCAGGTCACCACCGCGAAGCTGTACGCGTCGACCCGGCACCAGCAACTCGGTGCGCTGGCAACGGAGTTGGCGGGACCCGCCGGGCAGATCGTCGGCGAGGACTACGGCCTGGACACCCGGCAGCGCTCCTTCCTGCTGTCCCTCGCGGAGACGATCTACGGCGGGTCGAGCGAGATCCAGCGCAACATCATCGGGGAGCAGGTCCTCGGCCTGCCGAAGGAGCCGCGCCCGTGACGTCGATCGAGGACCGTGTCGACCGCATCGAGTCGCAGCTCGCCATCCAGCAGCTGCCCATCCGCTACGCGCTCGCCGTGGACGGCCGCGACCTGGACGCCTGGGTCGGCTGCTTCCGGCCCGACGTGGACATGGGGCGCCACGGCCGCGGGAGGGCTGTCCTGCGGCAGCACATCGACCCCCAGGTGCGCGGCTTTCACCGGTCGGTCCACCAGATCTGCGGCCACCGCGTCGAGTTCACCGGCCGCGACACGGCGACCGGGGCTGTGTACTGCCGGGCCGAGCACGAGGTGGGGGACCGGTGGATCGTGATGGCGATCTGCTACGCGGACGACTACGCCCGCGTGGACGGCGAGTGGTACTTCTCCCGGCGCCGTGAGCGGCACTGGTACGCGGCCGACGTGACCGAGCGCCCCCAGGCGGTGGGCTTCAGCGGCTGGGAGGGCGCCGGAGAGCCGGCGCTGCCCGAGGCCTTCCCCTCCTGGGCGACTTTCTGGAAGGAGACGTGATGGCACGGTTGTCAGGGAAGACAGCGCTGGTCACCGGTGGAGGACAGGGCGTGGGCCG
The DNA here is from genome assembly GCF_055578365.1 of Streptomyces sp. NPDC033131. Taxonomy (NCBI): domain Bacteria; kingdom Bacillati; phylum Actinomycetota; class Actinomycetes; order Kitasatosporales; family Streptomycetaceae; genus Streptomyces; species Streptomyces sp. NPDC033131. The sequence goes on along the minus strand of NZ_JBVIPA010000013.1, from coordinate 111,633 downwards.
CGGCATCGCGCTCGCACTGGCCGCCGAGGGAGCGGCCGTGGTGATCACCGGTCGCACCGAGAGCAAGCTGAAGGACACGGCCGGGGAGATCGCCGAGCGTGGGGGGCGAGCCTGCACCGTCGTCGGGGACGTGGGGGAGCGGGACGACGTCGACCGCATGGTGGCGGAGACGGTACGTGAGTTCGGTGGCCTCGACGTGCTCGTCAACAACGCGCAGTCCTCGGTGCAGCGCCGGCTGGCGGAGACGTCGTACGACGATGTCGAACTCACCTACCGCAGCGGACCGTTGGCCGCCTTCCACGCGATGCAGGCCGCCCTGCCCCATCTCAAGAAGAGCCGTGGCAGCGTGGTGAACCTCGGTTCCTCGGCCGCGGTGCAGGGCGAGGCGACCTTCGCGGCGTACGCGATGGCCAAGGAGGCGATTCGCGGCCTGAGCCGGGTCGCCGCGCGGGAGTGGGGCGCGTACGGGATCCGTGTGAACGTCATCTGTCCGGCAGCGTTGAGCCCGGCGGCGGAGGACTACCTCGCCGCGCACCCGCAGAAGGCGGACGAGCTCGCCCGGCAGATCCCGTTGGGCCGGCTGGGGGACCCGGAGGCCGACATCGGCCGGGCGGTGGCCGCGCTCGTCAGCGACGACATGGCCTATCTGACCGGTGCGACGCTGATGCTGGAGGGCGGCCGGACCCTCATCGGGTGACGCCGCTACACCACTCCTCGGGCCCGCAGGCCCGCCAGCTCCTCCTCCGTCAGCCCCGCAAGGCCGGTGAGTACTTCGGCGGTGTGCTCACCCAGCGCCGGCGGCGGGGCGTACCCCTCGACCGGCGTCGCCGTGAACCGGATGGGGTTGGCGAGCATCGGCAGGTGCCCGGAGGCCGGGTCCGCGACCTCGATCAGCATCCCCCGGTGCTGTACCTGCGGGTCGGCGAAGACCTCGGGCAGCTCGTTGTACGGGCCTGCGGGCACGTCGTGTTCGTCGAGTACGGTCAGCCACTCGTCCCGGGTGCGGGTGCGCAGGACCGCCTCCAGCACGGGCAGGATCTCCTCGCGGTGGGCGATCCGGGCGGAGGTCGTGGCGAACCGTTCGTCCTGGAGGAGGTCGGTGCGGTCGGCGGCGGCGCAGAACGCGGCGAACTGCTTGTCGTTGCCCGCGACCAGGAAGATCGGCTTGTCCTTGCAGGGGAAGGCCTGCGAGGGGATTCCGCCGTACCCGCCGTTGCCGCGACGCTGCGGAACCTCGCCGGAGACCAGGTAGTTCATCGCGAAGTGGGACAGCGAGGCCAGGCCGCAGTCCAGCAGGGACAGGTCGATGAACTGGCCCTCGCCGGTGGCGTCCCGGTGGCGCAGGGCCGCGAGGACGGCAGTGGAGGCGTAGAGCCCCGTGAGGATGTCGATCATGCTGACACCGACCTTCATCGGCTCCTCGGGGTGCCCGGAGACGCTCATCATCCCGGACATGGCCTGGAAGATGCCGTCGTAGCCGGGCCGGTCGGCGTACGGGCCGGTCTGGCCGAAGCCGGTGACCGAGAGGTAGACGAGGCGCGGGTTGAGCTCGCGCAGGCTCTCGTGGTCGAGGCCGTACTTCGCCAGCGTGCCCGTCCGGAAATTCTCGACCAGGACGTCCGACCGGGCGGCGAGGGCGCGGATCAGCTCCTGCCCCTCGGCGGTGGCGTGGTTGACGGTGACCGACCGCTTGTTGCGGTTGCAGGAGAGGTAGAAGGCGGCGGTGTCGGTCCGGTCGCCTTCGGGCCCGGTCGCGAAGGGAGGGCCGTACGTCCGCGAGTCGTCCCCCGATCCGGGCCGCTCCACCTTGATCACCTCGGCGCCCAGGTCCGCCAGCATCTGGGTGGCCAGGGGCGCGGCGAGGATGCGCGACAGATCGAGCACGCGGATCCCGGCCAGGGCGGTCGACGGCATCTGGGTCTCCCTCTGTTCACAGACAGCGAATCAGTTATATAAATAATACATCTGGACCCACGAAGAGCTCCGCTTGATTGCTTCAACTATCCAATTCATGTAACTATATGGATGCCGACAGGCCAGACCGGAGGGCGTGCTGATGACCGTCGCGGCGAGGACCCTCACCGAACAGGAACAGCGCGAACGCCGGGCGTGGTTCCGGACCCGCTGGGAGCGCGGGGTCGCCTTCAACCGCCGCTGCCGCATCCGGGTGACGCGCTGGGACCCGGACGGGGTCGAGATCGTGCTCCCCTACGCCGAGTCCCTCTCCGCCCACGAAGACGTCTTCCACGGCGGAGTCATCTCCGCGCTCATCGACACCGCCGGCGCCGGAGCCGTGATCGCCGGGCACGACTTCACCAAGGGAAGCCGGCTCAGCACGGTGTCCATGTCGGTGCAGTACCTCGCCCCCGCCCGTGGCCGTGAGGCGGTCGCGTACGCGCGCTGTGTGCGGCGGGGCGGCCGAGTGCACTTCGCCGACGTCGACGTGATGGCCGACGGACGCATCTGCGCCCGCGGGCAGGTGGTGGTGACCATCTCCGGGGAGCGGCCCGGCGTCGGCGACCCGATCGAACCGCTCGACGAGGAGTGACGTGATGCCCGAGGAACCCGTGGTGTCCGGCGAGGACATGGATCTGGTGCTGTACGAGGTGGACGAGGACGGCGTCGCCACCGTCACCCTCAACCGGCCCGAGCGCAAGAACGCGTGGAGCATCCCCATGGAGCGCCGCTTCTTCGCGCTTCTCGACGAGGCCGCGACCGACCCCGCCGTCAGGGTGGTGCTCATCACCGGAGCGGGCAGGGCCTTCTGTCCCGGGATGGACATGCAGCGCCTGGAGCAGAACTCGCAGCCGGGCGAGTCCCTCAACCTCCAGGCCCGCGTTCCCATGTACAGCAGGCGGACCATGCCGAAGCCGATGATCGCCGCCGTCAACGGGGCCTGCGCGGGCATCGGTCTGGTCCAGGCGCTCATCTGCGACGTCCGCTTCGCCTCCCGCGGGGCACGCTTCACCACGGCGTTCACCCGTCGCGGCCTGGCCGGCGAGTACAACCTGCCGTATGTGCTGCCGCGCGTCATAGGCCTGGAGAACGCGCTCGACCTGCTGCTGTCCGGCCGCGTCTTCGACGCCGACGAGGCGAAGGACCTCGGCCTGGTCAGCCGCGTCGTGGAACCCGAAGACCTGCTCGACGCGGCCCGCGCCTACGCCCGGGACATCGCCCGCAACTGCTCGCCGCGAGCCATGGCCGTCGTCCGCCACCAGGTGTACGGCGACCTTGACCGCACCTTCACCGACGCCCTCGCCCGCTCCTACTCCGCCATGGAGTTCTTCGCGGGCTCACCGGACTTCCGCGAGGGCGTGACCAGCTTCGTGGAGAAACGGGAGCCCAAGTTCGAGGGACTGCCGCCGGACTTCGACCCGGACGAGGCCACGCGCGACGCGTTTCTGCCGTACTGATGTGCCGTACGGATGTGCCGTACCGATGTGAGGAGCACACGCAGATGACAGGGCAACCGTTTCCCGTCGAGGCCGGGCACATCATGATGTTCGCCCGTGCCATCGGCGACGAGAACCCGGCGTACCGGGGCGAGTCAGCACTCGCACCGCCCACCTTCACCATGGCGAGCGCCCACCACGACCCCGACTCCCACCTGCGTCCCAAGCCGGACGAGGAGTGGTTCGGGTCGGGGCGTGACGCCGGGGTCATGGCCGAGGGCGGTGGCGGGCTCCACGCCGAGCAGCACTTCGAGTACCACCGCCCGGTGCGCGCCGGCGAGACCCTCTACGCGCACAACAGCACCGGACGCAGCTGGGAGAAGCAGGGCCGCACCGGCCGCCTGCTCTTCAGCGAGCGCCTCACCGAGTACCGGGACGCCGACGGCGAGCCGGTCGTCAGCGCCGTGACCGTGGCCGTCGTTCCCGAGGGCCCGGCAACCCCGAAGGACGCCCGATGAGCCTGAGCCCCAACGACATCAAGGCCGGCGAGACCCGCGAGAGCGTCCTCGTCGACGACCTCAAGCGCACCCGCATCGTGCAGTACGCGGGCGCCTCCGGAGACTTCAACCCGCTGCACACCGACGAGCGGTTCGCCGTCGAGGCCGCGGGCTATCCCGGCGTGTTCGCCCACGGCATGCTGACGATGGGCATGACCGGCCGGGTACTGACCGACTGGGTCGGCACCGAGGCACTGCTGCGCTACGGCGTGCGCTTCAAGGCGCAGGTCTGGCCCGGCGACACCCTGACGGCCACGGTCACCGTCGAGTCGATCGAGGACACACCGACCGGCCCGGTCGCCCACTTCGTCCTGCGGACCGTCAACCAGGACGGCGCCGAGGTGGTCACCGGCACCGCGGCGGCCCGCCTGGAGCGCTGACCCGGTGGGCGCCGCTCAGGAGGCCGGGACGACAGCCACCTGGACCGCCATGGTGAGCCGCGCCCACGACCATGCCCGCCCCGCCGTCCGTTTCCATGACCTGACCTGGACCGGACGCGAACTCCTCGACCGAGCGGCCGGCGCGGCCGACTGGCTGGACACCCTTGGCCTGCAGCCCGGCGAACCGGTGCCCGCACTCGTCGCCACCTCGGCCGACGCCCTCGCGCTGGTGATCGGCGGCGCCGGATCCGGCCACCCGCTCGCACCGCTCGGCGTGCGTATGACGGCGTACGAGCTCGCCGCCGTGGTCAAGGGAACCCGGGCCCAAGTCCTGCTGGCGCAGCCCGAGTTCGCCGACCTCGGCAGGCAGGTCGCCGAACTGTCCGGCCGACGGATCGCCGTCGTGCCCGAACTGCCCACCAGCGCGAGGGCGTTGACCGCCGAACCCGACGACCTCGCTGCCGTCCTGCACACCTCCGGGACGACGGGTCTGCCCAAAGCCGTCCCCATGAGCCAGCGGCGGCTGGCCGCCCGAGCCCGCGTGAACGGGCGGCTGTGCGGTCTCGACCCCGACAGCTTCTACGGCGGCAGCGCTCCCTTCCATCACATCGCGGGCCTGGGCAACATCGCCGTCGCGCTCGCCGCGGGCGCGCTCATCACCGGACTGCCCCGCTTCACGGTCGAGGGCTGGGCCCTGCTGCGGGACCTCGGCACCACACACACCAGCATGGTCCCCGCGATGCTGGAGACCCTGCTGGCGGCCGGAGAGGCCCGCCACGAGACGCTGCGGACCCTCCAGTACGGCGGCGCCCCCGTCCGCCCCGGCACCCTGCGCCGGACGTACGAGGCGATGCCCGGCGTCCGCATGCTCAACATGTTCGGCCAGACCGAGGGCTCGCCGATCAGCGTGCTCACCCCGGAGGACCACCGGGAGGCGGTCGCGGGACGCACCGAGCTGCTGCGGTCGGTGGGGCGGCCCGCCCCCGGCGTCGAGGTCAGGGTCCACGGCGCCGGCCCGGACGGCGTCGGAGAGATCCACGCCCGCGCCGACCACCTCTTCCGGATCGACGCCGAAGGCTGGCTGCACAGCGGCGACCTGGGCCGCGTGGCCGAGGACGGCTATCTCTACCTGCTCGGCCGACGCACCGACATGATCATCCGAGGTGGCGAGAACGTCCACCCGCTGGAGGTGGAGACGGTCCTGTCCGCGCATCCCGGCGTGGCGGACGTCGCGGTCACCGGCGTCCCCGACGAGCGGCTCGGTCAGACCGTCGTCGCCTTCGTCGTACCGGCCGATCCCGACGCCCCGCCGCAGCCGGCGGCACTCAGAAGCCACACCCGCGCCCGGCTGTCCGGGTTCAAGGTCCCCGTCCGCTGGTGGTTCGTGGACGACCTGCCGCGCAACGCGAACGGCAAGGTCGTACGCCGCCGCCTGCGTGAGCCGTGCCAGGGAGGAACACATGACGCTTGACCACGCTGTCGTCGGCCCGGAGACCGCGGGTGTCGACCCGCACCGGCTGGACGTGCTCCTGCGCCGGATCCGTCTGGAGGTCGAACACGGACCGCTGCCCTCCGCGCAGGTCGCCGTGGCCCGAGGCGGGCGGCTGGTGGCCTTCGAGACGTGGGGAGACGCCGAACCGGACACCCGGTACGTCCTGCAGTCCGTCGGGCGGTCCGTCGTCGCCGGTGTCGTGTGGAAGCTGATCGGCGAGGGACTCCTGGACGTGGGCGAGCCCGTCGCCGCGATCATCCCCGAGTTCGCGCCCAACGGGAAGGAGACGGTGACGGTCGGGCAGGTGCTCACCCACACCGCCGGCTTCCCCTTCGCACCGCTCGGGTACCCGAAGATGCTCGACCGCGACCAGCGCCTCGCCGCCTTCGGCCGCTGGCGGCTGGACTGTCCGCCGGGCAGCCGCTTCCAGTTCCATCTCACCTCGGCCGCCTGGCTGATCGCCGAGATCGTCGAACGGCGTACCGGCCTGGCCTTCGCCGACTACCTGCGCGAGAAGATCGTCCAGCCGCTCGGCCTGCTCTCGATGGAACTCGGCGTGCCGGTCGACCGGCAGCCCGGCACCGTCGCCCCCATGACCGCCACCGACCGCACGAGCGACGACCAGGAGCCCGACCCCTGGGGACCCTGGTACCTGTCCGACCCGCGAGTGCTCGCCGCCGGGGAGCCCAGTCACGCACTGGTCGCCACGGCCGCCGACGTCGCCCTGTACTTCCAGGCGCTGGAACACTCCGGCCTGTGGAAGCCGGAGGCCGTGGCGGAGGGCACCCGGATCCGGCTGACGGACCACCCGTACGGGGAGCAGATCTACGGAGGTGGCTCGGACCGCCGTACCAGCATGGGCCTGTTCGTCACGGTGGCCGGACCGGACGCGGGCAGCAACCTGCCGTCCACCGGTTCGCCCGCCCTCTTCGGCAGCGCCGGAGCCGCCTACCAACTCGGCTTCATGGACCCGGAGACCGGCCTGTCCTTCGTCTGCCTGAGCAACGGCTACCCCCTCGCCGGCTACGACCACTCCCGCCGCGGCACGGCACTGCTCACCAACATCGCGAACCTCGCGGCGGATCTCACGGAATAGAACGGCCCGGACAGCCCTGAGCCCGGTACCGAATGCCGGTACCGGGCTCCGCACTTGTCCCCCGCGACACTCAGCGGCTGATCAGCTGCTGAGCGTTGTTGTACATGATGTCGTCCTGCGCGGACTCGTCCAGCCCCGCGAGGAGCTTGCGGAAGTCGGCAGGGTTGGCCAGGCCCTCCGCATGAGGGAAGTCGGAGCCCATGACGATGGACTCGTGGTAGCCGAGGCGCTTGACGAGGCTCACGGTGTCGTCCTCGGGGTAGGGCACCACACGGACGTGCTTGCGGAAGACCTGGCTGGGACGCTCGGCCAACTGCCCGCCGACCCAAGGGCCGTTGCGGCCCATGCCCCGGCTCTTGTCCATGTGCCGCACGAAGTGCGGCACCCACTCGGCGCCGAACTCGGACACCAGGACGTTGATGTCGGGGAAGCGGCCGAAGAGGTTGTCGAAGATCAGCGCGGACAGCGTCTCCTCGATGGGGCGCTGGCCGTAGGTGTTCTGCCACTGCCAGGCCGACATCCGGAAGTGGATGGGGTGGGGGTCGTAGCCCCAGGAGGGCGCCACCTGCGAGTTGTAGTAGAACTCACTGATGTGGTAGCAGACGCTCGCCTTGGCCTCGTTGACCAGCTTCCAGAACGGGTCGAAGTACGGGTCGCCGGGCGAGCGGCCGTACACGGGCCCGGTGGGCAGCAGGATGAAGCGGGCGCCCTGGTTCAGGACGAACTCCAGCTCCTTGACGGCGCTGGGCAGGTCCCGCAGCGACAGCAGCGCGGGGGCGTAGATGCGGCCCTGGTGGTTGAAGCCCCAGACCTCGTTCATGTACCGGTTGAAGGAGTGGTAGTTGGCGTAGAGCGGCTCCACGCCCTTCACGTACTCCTCGGCGACCAGTGCCCAGCCGCCCGGATAGATGATCGTCTGGTCCAGACCCTGCTCGTCCATGACGCGCAGCCGGGCCTCGCGGTTCTGGTACGACTCGTGCATCGGCTCGAACTGGTACGTCTCCTCGGGATTGCCCGAGGCCATCGCCTTGAGCATCTCCTTCAGCGAACCGGGACGGTAGACCTGCCCGAACTCCGGTTCCAGGCATACGACGATCCGGTCTCCGGCGAGGATCACCTCTCGGCCGTCCGGCAGGGTCACCGGCGCGACCGCCGCACCGAGGAACTCCTTCGGAAGGTAGCGGGTGAAAGAGTCCCGCTCCTCGTACATGTGCTGGTCGCAGTCGAAGATGCGCTTGCGCTGTCCGGCCATGGCGTCGCCTCCGGGCCCCAGGAACTATTCAGTACGCCTTCTATAATTATCTAACTGATTAAAGAGCGCAAGGGGGAATGGGGACACGGGGCCGCCGGGCGGCGGGGCCGGTCAGTCGAGGAGCTCGAGCACCGTCTTGGGTCCCGCGGCGTTCACGACGTCGTCCGCGCTGGAGATGTGCCGCTGCCACAGCTTCTCGGCCTCGTCCGCCTTGCCGGACTCGATCAGGCCGACCATCCGCACATGGGCCCTGTGTCCCTTGAGGGCCTGCGCCTTCTGTGCCTCGGCGTCAACCGCGCCCGCGGTGTACGAGGCGTTGGCCCGGTCGATGATGTTGCGGAGCATGCCGCACAGCAGGATCAGAGTCTGGTTGCCGGTGAGTTCGACCAGCAGGGCGTGGAAGGAGTCCTGCGCCTCGACCAGGGCGAGCGGGTCGTCCATGACGGCCTTCTCGGCCGCGACCGCGTCGCGCAGGCGCTGGATGTCGTCCGCCGTGTGCTTGGTCGCGAGCTGGCGGGCGCAGGGCGGCTCGATGAGGGCCGCGGCACGGTAGATGTCCCCCAGGGTGGCACCGCGGTACTCGAGGATCAGGCCGGCGAAGCGGGCGGCGACATCCGAGTCCGGCGCGCTCACCCGGGCGCCGCCGTGGGCGCCGCGGCGCACGGTGATCAAGGACTCCGACTCCAGCACGCGGAACGCCTCGCGCAAGGTGGGCCGGGAGATGCCGAACTGCTCCATCAGCCCCGACTCCGGCGGCAGCGCGTCGTCGGGCTTCAGCTCGCCCCGTACGATCTGGCGACGCAGATGCGCGGCGACCAGCTCGGCGGTCTTCGGCACCCGCACCTGGCGTCCGACGCGGGTGCGAGCGGGGACCGGCACGGTCGCCGATTCTGCGGTGCGGGCTGCCTCGGCCACGGTGGGCTCCTCGTATAGCTAAATGAATCGTCTTAGTGCATCGAGGGTACCAGGTCAAGGCATGGGTGATCCTCTCTTTGCGTGACCGGGCCTGGTGCCCGAGGCGGCTGGTGGTATATAGATGATTCATCTATCTATTAAGCCGAGCCCAGCCGACGGACCCCGTGGGAGTGACCTCGATGACCGAGAACCCGGCCCCGGTGATCCTCACCGAACTCACCGACGACGGGGTCATGCTGCTCACCCTGAACCGGCCCGAACGGCACAACGCCTGGACGCTGGAGATGGAACTGCTCTACAACGAGCTGTTCGACCGGGCGGAGCACGATCCCGCCGTGCGGGCCGTGGTGCTCACCGGTGCGGGGCGAAGCTTCTGCCCGGGCATGGACATGAGCGTGCTCGATGCGGCCTCGTCGGGAGCCCGCCCGTGGCCCACGGACCAGCTGCCCCCGCGCTCCCGCCCGATGTCCTGCCCGAAGCCCGTGGTGGCGGCCGTCAACGGCGCCTGCGCGGGCATCGGGTTCAACCAGGCGCTGATGTGCGATGTCCGGTTCGCCGTACCGCACGCCAAGTTCGCCGCCGCCTTCAGCGCGCGCGGGCTGGTGGCCGAGGACGGCGTGTCCTGGATCCTGCCCCGGCTGATCGGCTACGGCAACGCCGCGGATCTGCTGCTGTCCTCGCGCCGGGTCACCGGGACGGAGGCCGTGGCGATGGGTCTGGTCAACCGCCTGGTCGAACCGCAGGACCTGCTCCCGGCGGCACTCGCGTACGCGACCGAGCTGGCCCGGTCGGCCAGCCCGTACGCGATGTCCCTCATCAAGCGGCAGCTCGCAGACGACCAGGCGGGAACCTTCACCGAGAGCCGTGACCGTGCGGCCGCCCTCCTGGCCACGGCGAAACGCGCCCCGGACTACCGCGAAGGCGTGCGCAGCTTCATCGAGCGCAGACAACCGGAGTTCCCGGGGCTGGGGGAGGCCCCGGCCCCCGTCCCGGCGCTCCCGCGGGAGGCCTCCTCGTGACGCGCTCCGAAGTTCCGCTGCACCGCCGCACGATCACCGTCACCGCGTACACGGAGGAGGACGGCGACGAGATATCGGTCGAGGCGGAACTGAGCGACGTGCGCCCCTGGGCGGAGCCGTCGGCCGGCATCGTCCACCGGATGGCGCTGGCAGTCCGCGTACGCCTCTCCGACATGGTCGTCGTCCACGCCGACGCGGACATGCGGACCTTCCCGCACGCCGAGTGTCCGTTGATCAGTCCGGTGTTCGACGGCCTGGTCGGGCTCAGCGTCGCCGCCGGATACAACCGGGCGATCCAGGAGCGGTTCCGCGGGGTGTCCGGCTGCTCGCACCTGCATGAGCTGACCCGCGCCCTGGGCCCCGCGGTCGTGCAGGCGGCCATCTCGGCGAACGCGGGGCTGCGTTACGCCGGTGAGCAGTCCCACGACCCGCGCTCCACGGCGGGCGTCCTGAACAGCTGCCACATCTGGGCGCCGGACGGCGTGGGCCTGCGCAAGCTCGACGCGGGCTGGGTCCCGGGCACCGGGCCGCGCCCGGTGCCGGAACTCGGAACCTTCACAAGCCCTGGTGAGTCCTAGATCCGTGGCTCACGCGGCAGCCCCAGCACCTTCTCCGCGAGGATGTTGCGCTGCACCTGGGACGTGCCCGCGTAGATCGTGCCCGAGCGGGCGATGAGGTAGGTCGTCGACCAGGACCCCGACGAGTTCGCCGCGCCGGGATCGTCGGTGCGGTAGGTGCGCAGGGGCGGACGGCCGACCGGCACCTGGCCGTGCAGGCCCATGATGTCCATCGCCAGGTCGGTGACCACGGTGTGGTACTCGCTCCAGTACAGCTTGGCGATCGACGTCTCGGGGCCGGGATCGGCGCCTTTGAGCCAGCCGGTGAGGATGCGGTAGCCGAGATAGCGCATGATCTCGACCTTGGACCAGCACCAGGCGATCCGCTGCCGGATGACCGGGTCCTGGTCCTTGCCGTGCAGACGGGCCAGTTCGACGAGACGTTCGACCTCCGCCTTGAAGAGGATGGGGTTGGTCGCCGCCTCCTCCCCGCGCTCCACGCCCAGCAGGCTCTGAGCGACCGTCCAGCCGTTGTCGACGCCGCCGACGACGAGATCGTCGCGGGTGCGGGCGCCGTTGAAGAAGACCTCGTTGAAGTGGAGCTGTCCGCTCATCATGCGGAAGGGCCGCACCTCGACGCCGGGCTGGTCGAGCGGGACGAGCAGGAACGAGATGCCCCGGTGCTTGGAGACGTCAGGGTTCGTGCGGGCCAGGACGAAGATCCAGTCGCAGTGATGAGCACCGGAGGTCCACACCTTCTGGCCGTCGATCACCCATTCCTCGCCGTCACGCACCGCGCGGGTCCTCAGGGAGGCGAGGTCCGAGCCCGCGTCCGGCTCCGAGTACCCCTGGCACCAGGTGTCCTCCCCGCTGAGGATGCGGGGCAGGAAGTGGCTCTTCTGCTCCTCCGTACCCCAGCGCAACAGCGTGTTCGCCAGCATCTTCACCCCGAAGGTGTCCTGCGGCAGCCCGAACGGCACACCCGCCAGGGCCAGCTCCTCCATCAGGACGACCTGGTGGAGCTTCGACAGGCCCCGGCCGCCGTACCGCTCGGGCCAGGTGAGGGAGAGGTACCGGCGTTCGGCGAGCAGGCGGCGCCAGTCGCGGGCGAAGGCCCAGGCCGTGTCCTCGTCGAGGGCACCGATGCCCTTCCAGTCCGCCGGCAGTGCCTCGGCGAGGAACGCTCTGACCTCGGAGCGGAACGTCTCGGTCTCCGGGGGATAGCTGATGTCCACCTGGCTTCTCTCCTCGTTCCGGCCCGCTCGCCCAGCCGATCGCTGTATTGATTGTTTCAGCATAATAGGTTATCTATTTGAGAGGAATAGCGTCGAGCCAGGGTGGGGCTGACATGGGACTGCTGGACGGCCGGCACGCGGTGATCACCGGCGGCGCACAGGGCATCGGCTACGAGATCGCCGGTGTGCTCGGCGCCGAGGGCGCGTCCGTCGTCCTCGGCGACATCAACGAGGACGCCGCGGCGGAAGCCGCCGAACGCCTGGCCAAGAACGGCGTGGCAGCCACCTCACTGCGTTGCGACGTCACCGACGAGGACGAGGTCGCCGCCCTCGTCGCCCACTGCGCCGACACCTTCGGGCCGGTCGGCGTCATGGTCAACAACGCCGGGATCACCCGGGACGCGACTCTGCGCAAGATGGCCCTGGCCGACTTCCGCGCGGTCGTCGACGTGCACCTGACCGGTGCCTGGAACGGCACCCGGTACGCCGCCGAGGCGATGCGCGCGCACGGACAGGGCGGCAGCATCGTCAACATCTCCTCGATCGCCGGCAAGGTCGGCAACTTCGGGCAGACCAACTACAGCGCGGCCAAGGCCGGACTCGTCGGACTCACCAAGGCATCCGCCAAGGAACTCGCGAAGGCGGGCATCCGCGTCAACGCCGTACAGCCGGGCCTGATCCGCACCGCCATGACCGAGGCGATGCCCCAGGCGGCCTGGGAGTCGAAGCTCGCGGAGATCCCCATGGGGCGTGCCGGAGAGCCGGCCGAGGTCGCCCAGGTCGTCCTTTTCCTCGCCTCCGGCCTGGCGAGCTACGTCACCGGAGCCGTGGTCGAGGTGACCGGCGGCCGGTACATGTGAGCGCCGCCCCCACGCCCGTGCCACTCACCTCTCACGAAAGGCCCACCCGATGCCCGCCCTCCTGCGTGACGCGGTGATCTGCGAACCCCTGCGTACCCCCGTCGGCGGCTACGGCGGCGCCTTCCGCGACGTGACGGCGGCCGAACTCGCCGCCACGGTCGTACGCGCCGTACTGGAACGCACCGGCATACCGCCCGCAGCCGTGGACGACGTCCTGCTGGGCCAGTGCTATCCCAACGGCGAGGCTCCGGCCATCGGCCGCGTGGCCGCCCTGGACGCCGGTCTGCCGGTGGAGGTGCCGGGACTGCAGATCGACCGCCGCTGCGGCTCCGGACTGCAGGCGATCATCACCGCGGCGATGCAGGTGCAGACCGGCGCGAGCGACCTCGTGCTGGCGGGCGGCGTCGAGTCCATGAGCCAGGCCGAGTTCTACACCACCGACGTCCGCTGGGGAGTACGCGGCGCGGGCACCACCCTGCACGACCGCCTGGCCCGCGGCCGGGTCATGTCGGGCGGCGTCAACCACCCGGTGCCGGGCGGCATGCTCGAGACCGCCGAGAACCTGCGACGCGAGTACGCCATCCCCCGCGAGGAGCAGGACCAACTCGCCCTGCGCTCCCACGAGAAGGCCGTCGCGGCCCAGCGGGAAGGCCGGTTCGCGGACGAGATCGTGCCCGTCACCGTACACACCCGGAAGGGAGCGACGGTCGTCGACACCGACGAACACCCGCGTCCCGGCTCCTCGTTGGAGAAGCTCGCGTCGCTGCGCCCCGTGCTCGGCCGCCAGGACCCCGAGGCGACCGTCACGGCCGGCAACGCCAGCGGGCAGAACGACGGCGCCGCGCTCTGCGTCGTGACCCATCCCGAGCGCGCCGCCGAACTCGGCCTGCGTCCGCTGGGCCGCCTGGTCTCCTGGGCCGTCGTCGGCGTACCGCCCGAGACCATGGGCATCGGGCCGGTACCCGCCACCGCCCGGGCCCTGGAGCGAGCCGGACTGAAGCTCGCCGACATCGACCTGATCGAGCTCAACGAGGCCTTCGCCGCCCAGGTACTGGCCTGCACCCGCTCATGGGGCCTGACCGAGACCGACTTCGAACGGTTCAACGTCAACGGCTCCGGCATCTCGCTGGGTCACCCGGTCGGCGCCACCGGCGGCCGCATCCTCGCCACCCTGCTGCGCGAACTGGACCGCCGTCAGGCCCGCTACGGCCTGGAGACCATGTGCCTCGGCGGAGGCCAGGGCCTGGCCGCCGTCTTCGAACGGCCGACCGACGCAACCCACGCTCACGGAGGACGCTGACATGGCCGGACTGATCGCATACGGCGCCTATGTGCCGTACCACCGCCTCGCGCGGACGGATGTCGCAGCCGCCCTGGGCGGCAGGGCGGGCAAGGGAACCCGCGCGGTCGCGGGCTACGACGAGGACACCACGTCCATGGCCGTCGAGGCGGCCCGCGCCGCCCTCGCCCGCGACGGCCTGAGCGGCCGCGTCAGCCAGCTCTTCCTCGCCACCGCCGCACCCGCCTACCTCGACAAGACGAACGCCACCGCCGTGCACGCCGCGCTCGGCCTCGACCAGCACGTGCTCGCCGCCGACATGGCCGGCTCCGTGCGCTCCGGCCTCGGCGCCCTGGTCACGGCCGCCCGGTCCCCGGTGCCGACCCTGACGGTCCTGTCCGACCTGCGCACCGGCCTGCCCGGCGGCAGCGACGAGGTCGCGGGCGGCGATGGAGCGGCGGCGTTCGTCTTCGGCGGACACCGCAACGGGGCCCCGGTCATCGCGGAGCTGCTCGCTCACGACACGGTCAGCGACGAGATCCTCGACCGCTGGCGGCTGCCGGGCGCGCCCGCCTCCCGGGTCTGGGAGGAGCGCTTCGCCGAGGAGATCTACGTGTCCCTCGCGGAGAAGGCACTGAACGCCGCCCTCGACCAGGCGGGCCTCGACCCCGGGGCGATCGACCACCTCGTCGTCTCCGGCCTGCACGCGCGTGCCTGCGCGGCGGTCCGGCGTACAGCCGGTGTCCGTCCCGAGGCGGTGACGCCGGATCTCACCGGGGCGGTCGGCAACCCCGGCACCGCCCAGCCCGGCCTGCTCCTCGCCGACGTCCTGGACCGGGCCCGGCCGGGCGAGATCATCGCCCTCGTGGTGCTCGGCGACGGCGCCGGAGTCCTGCTGCTGCGCACCACCGACGCCCTCCCCGCCCACCGCGCGGCCCGCCCGGTCGCCGCCCAGATCGACGCGGGCAGCGCCCCCATGCCGTACGCCACGTACCTGTCCTGGCGCGGCCTCCTGGACCGCGAACCACCCCGCCGGCCGGACCCCGAGCCGCCCTACGCCCCGCCCGCGCACCGCCGCACGAGCTGGAAGTACGGCTTCGTCGCCTCCCGGTGCGAGAAGTGCGCCACCCGGCACCTGCCGCCGGACCGGGTGTGCGTGTCGTGCCGGAGCGTCGACGCCATGACCGACGAGCCGATGCAGCACGTGCGCGGCACCGTGGCCACCTTCACCGTCGACCGCCTGGCGGCCACGCCGAGTCCGCCGATGCTCGTCGTGGTCGTCGACTACGACGGCGGCGGCCGGTTCCGCTGCCAGCTGACCGACGCGACGGAGGCCGACGCGGCCATCGGCGCCCGCGTGGAGATGACGTTCCGGCGCACGGTCACGGCGTCCGGCGTCCACAACTACTTCTGGAAGGCCCGGCCGGTGCGCACGGGCGAGACCGAGGGGACACACTGATGGGCTCGCACGGAATACGGGACCGGGTCGCGATCGTCGGCATGGGCTGCACGCCCTTCGGCGAGCATTGGACCCGCTCGGCGGACGACCTGCTGATCGACGCCGTCGGCGAGGCGGTCACCTCGGCCGGCATCACCCTCGACGACATCGACGCGTACTGGTTCGGCACCCAGGCATCCGGCGTGTCCGGGCTGACCCTGAGCCGGGCGCTCCACCTGCCCAACAAGCCGGTCACCCGCGTCGAGAACATGTGCGCCACCGGCTCCGAGGCGCTGCGCAACGCCTGCTACGCCGTCGCCTCGGGCGCGTACGACGTCGCGATGGCCGTCGGCGTGGAGAAGCTCAAGGACTCCGGCATGTCCGGGCTGTCCGGCACCGCCATCCCGGGCGCGGGCGACGACAGCCGCGGCGAGATCACCGCCCCTGCCAACTTCTCCCTTCTCGCTCCCGCCTACGCCGCCAAGTACGGCCTGGTGGAAGAGGAGATGAAGGACGTCATCACTCGCATCGCCTGGAAGAACCACGTCAACGGGGCCCGCAACCCCCGCGCGCAGTTCCGCAAGGAGGTCCCGCTGGAGCGCATCCGATCGGCCCCGATCGTCGCGGGCATGCTCGGCGTCTTCGACTGCTCCGGGGTCTCCGACGGCTCGGCCGCCGCGATCGTCGTACGCGCCGAGGACGCCTACAGGTACACCGACAAGCCGATCTTCGTGAAGGCGCTGTCCTTCGTGGCCGGCCCGGCGGACGGGCTCCTCGACCCGGAGTACGACTTCACCACCTTCCCCGAGGTCGTCGCCTCCGCCCAGGAGGCGTACCGGCAGGCGGGCATCACCGACCCGCGCGCCGAGCTCGCCCTCGCCGAGGTCCACGACTGCTTCACGCCCACCGAGTTGGTGCTGATGGAGGACCTGGGCTTCTCCGAGCGCGGTCAGGGATGGAAGGACGTGAACAGCGGGGCGTTCGACCTGGACGGCTCGCTGCCGGTCAACCCGGACGGCGGCCTGAAGGCCTTCGGCCACCCCATCGGCGCCTCCGGCCTGCGCATGATGTTCGAGGCCTGGCTCCAACTGCGCGGCGAGGCACCGGCCGAGCGGACGGTGAAGTCCGTGGCCGAGGGACGCTCGCTCGCCCTGACCCACAACCTCGGTGGCGGCCCCGGCGAATGCGTCTCGTTCGTGTCGGTGGTCGGCAGTCAACTGTCCGCCTAGGAAAGGCAGTCCGGCCATGGCGCGACTCCAAGGAAAGATCACCATCGTCACCGGGGCCGCTTCCGGCATCGGCGCCGCCACCGCACGGCGCGTGGCGGCCGAGGGCGCGCACACGGTCGTCGCCGATCTGAACATCGAGGGAGCCAAGGCGGTCACGGAGGAGATACGTGCCGCCGGCGGTTCCGCGACAGCGGTCCCGGCCGACCTCGGTGACATCGACAGCGTACGGGCCATGGTGGCCGCGGCGGTCGAGACGTACGGCGGCCTGGACGTCCTGCACAACAACGCGGCGGCCACCCACCTGGCCGCCCGCCAGGACCTCGCCGTCGTCGACGCCGACCCGGCGGTCTGGGACGACACGATGCGCATCAACCTGCGCGGGACCATGGTCGCCATCCAGGCCGCGGTCCCGCACATGGTCGCCCGCGGCGGCGGCTCCATCATCAACACCTCGTCCGGGTCCGGCCTCGCCGGCGACCTGCGCAATCCGGCGTACGGCGCCTCGAAGGCCGCCCTCATCAACCTCACGCAGTACGTCGCCACCCAGTACGGCAAGCAGAGCGTGCGGTGCAACGCCATCGCGCCGGGGTTCATCGTCACCCCGGCCAGCTCCGGTTCGGCGCACGGGGCGATCCGTGAGGCGATGCTGCGCCATCACCTCACTCCGCGCCTGGGGCGCCCGGAGGACGTCGCGTCGGCGGTCGTCTTCCTCGCCAGTGACGAGTCGGCCTTCATCACCGGGCACACCCTGCGCGTGGACGGCGGGCTGCTGTCCCATCAGCCGTATGTCGCGGATCTGCGCGACGCCTGACACGATTCCTGTCGCTGCCGCCGGAGGCGCTGAGATGAGCGCCTCCGGTTCTCGGCGTCGCCCGGGAGGCTCAGGGGTCCTTTCACTGTGCCCGTCCGGGTCGCGCGGCCTGGCACCGCACCTCGCCGCGTTGCCGAAACGCCCACGTGGTTCCTCCCCCACGCTCGAACAACCTCGCGCGGGGGGACCCCCATCGCAGCCGCTCCGGCGCTTTGCGATGCACGGCACCGGACCACGCGACCTGATCGGACGCGCATAGTGAAAGGACCCCTCAGACCAGCGTCTCCGGCTCCAGGTCGCCCAGGTAGGCCGCCCGCACCGCCGGATCGCGCCGGACCTCCTCCGGCGTACCGGCGCAGATCAGGCGTCCGAAGTCCAGGACGACGACCTGGTCGCAGACGCTCATGACCATGTCGACGTCGTGCTCGACGAGCAGCACGCCCATGCCCCAGTCCTCGGCGAGCCGCCGTACCAGGTGGGCCAACTCCCGTGTCTCGTCGTCCGACAGACCCGCGGCCGGTTCGTCGAGGAGCAGCACGGACGGCGAGGCCGCCACCGCGCGGGCGATGGCCAGCAGCCGCCGTTCTCCGTACGACAGGTCTCCCACCGGCCGGTCCAGACTGTCCTGGAGACGGAACTCCCGTACGGCGACCAGCACATGGGCGGGGAGCGGGCGGCTGCCGGGACGGATCAGGTCCGTGAAGCAGGCCCACCGGCCGGGCCGGTCGCAGGCCGCGTACAGGTTGTCCAGGACGGTCATGTCCTCGAACAGCTCCAGCGACTGGAAGGAGCGGCTCAGCCCGGCGGCGGCCCGCCGGTGGACCGGCAGCCGGGTCGCGTCCCGGTCGCCGAGCCGGACACTGCCCGACGCGGCCCGGGTGAAGCCGGTGACCGCGTCGATGGCGGAGGTCTTGCCGGCGCCGTTGGGGCCGATGAGGCCCACCACCCGGCCCGGCTCGACGTCCAGCGAGAGCCCGTCGACGGCGACGACACCGCCGTAGCGGACGGTCAGATCGCGCACGTGGAGGGGGAGCGGTGCGGCGCGGGTCACGCTCGGGGCGGCTGCCGGCTCGTCCTTCCGGACGGTCGGCACCCGCTTCGGCGACAGCCTGCGCCGGATGCCCGCGGGCTGCTTGCCGAGCCCCTTGCCGATGCCGTCCTGGTTGCCCACCAGCGTCAGCACCAGGATGATCCCGCCGATCAGCGGCATCCACTCGCTCAGCCCGGGCAGCACCAGGTCCCCGAACCGGGCACCCACCGTGCCCGCGGCGAAGGTCGCGGCGAACAGCGGGCCGACGAGGAAGCCGACACCGCCGATGACCGCGAGGCCGAGCGCGGTGATGGAGTCGAAGCTGGCGAAGTCGGACAGCACGACCGAGGTCGAGCGGAACCCGGTGAGCACTCCGGCGAGCGCGGCGATGGCCGCGGACAGGCCGAAGGCGTAGAGCTTGGCCGCGCGGACGTCGATGCCGAGGGCGGCGGCGGCCCGCTCGTTCGCCCGTACGGCGATCAGCCGGCGGCCAGTCCGGCTGCGCCGCACGTTGGCGACCACGAGCGCGGCGGCGACGAACATCACGAGCACGACGGAGGCGTACCGCTGTGGATGGTCGACCCCGGAGACGCTGATCCCGAAGAGGGTCTGCTTGCCCACCGCGATGCCGTCGCTGCCGGGGGTGGTCGACAGATCGGTGTTCTGGAAGACCATCGCCTCCAGGGTGGTACCGAGGCCGAGCGTGATGATCGCGAGATTGACCCCTCGGGTGCGGACCGCCGGGAGCGCGAAGAGCAACCCGATCGGCACCGTGCCCAACACCCCCGCGAGCAGGGCGAGTTCGAACGGCCATCCCCAGTCGGCAGCCGCGTGTCCGGCGATGAAGGCGCCGGTTCCGGCCAGCGCGTAGGCCGCGAGGGAGACCTGTCCCGCGTAGCCGGTGACGACGACGATCGACAGGATGATCAGCGACAGAACCAGGGTGGTGGTGATGGCGTCGGCCCACAGCGGCGTCGACAGACTCACCAGCGACAGGGCGACCACGACGGTGACGGCAAGCGGTACGAGGCGCACCTTCCCGGTGCCCAGGGCGGGCAGCCGGTCAAGGAGCGTGCCGCGCAACGGCAGCGCCCGGCCGCGTGCGACCAGCACCAGGGCGATGAACAGGAAGGGGACCGACGCGGCGAGTCCGGTGACCTCGGAGCCGAAACGGGTCAGTTCGGACTGCACGATCCCGATGACCAGACCGCCCGCCAGGGTGACGGGGAACGACGAGAACCTGCCGACCAGGGCGGCGGCCAGCGCGCTCAGCAGGAGTGTGGTCAGCCCGGTCACCGACAGGCCGATGACCGGCACGATCAGGATGCCCGTCAGCCCCGCGAGCGCCGAACCCAGCGCCCAGTTGCCGGTGGCGATCAGGTCCGGGGACCAGCCGAGCGAGGCGGCGGCGCCCTCGTTCTCCGCTACCGCGGTGGTGCCCAGGCCGAACAGGGTGCGCCTGTAGAGGAGATGGAGGAGCACGGTCACGAGGACCGCGATGCCGAGCAGCCAGACGCGGTCCTCGGTGACCGTCGCCCCGGCGATCGTCAGCAGCTCGGTGGGCAGCTTGCCCGGCACCAGCTGCAGGCTGTCGCCGTAGCGTTTGACGGCGATCGCGGTGAGCACGATGAAGACCGCAAGGGTGCCGACCAGACGGGCCAGCGAGGACGCCCTGCGCAGCGGGCGGAGCACCAGCAGGTGCGTGAGCACGCCCAGCAGCGCGGAGAAGAGCACGCCGCACGCGGTGGCGGGCCAGTACGCCACGCCGTGCTGGGTGGCGAGCTCCCACTGGACGTAGGCGCCGGCCATGCCGATCGCGCCGTGCGCGAAGTTCAGGACGCCGGAGCCGCGGTAGACCAGCACGATGCCGTGCGCGGTGAGCGCGTAGAGCGCTCCCAGCCCCAGGCCGAGCAGCGCGAACCGCAGGATGTCGTCCATCGCGGAACCTCCCAGAGTTAGAGGCTAGACAGCACATTCATTTAAATAATTATGCCGAGAGTACTTCACTAACTCGAAATCGCACCCCATGCTGTTCGCCATCTCGACGACGAGCCCAGCGGAGGAACCATGAACGACTCACGCCGACGCAGAACCGCCACAGCGAGCTGTCTCGCGGTGACCGGAGTCCTGCTCGCCGCAGGGTGCGGGGGAGAGACGGCCGGCAGCTCCAAGACCGAGTCCACCTCCCTGAAGGGCACGCCGGTCAAGGTGATGGTCTGGGCACCGGAGGACACCCAGGGCAGCGCCCAGCCCGGAGTCCGGCTCACCGCCCAGGCGTACGAGAAGTGGATCAACGCCCACGGCGGGATCAAGGGCGGCCCGCTGAAGGTGCTGACCTGCAACGAGAAGAACGAGCCCGACGAGGCCGAGAAGTGCGCCCAGCAGGCGGTCGCCGAGAAGGTGATCGCGGTGGTGGGGTCCTACAGCCTCGCCGGTGACCGCTACATGCCCATCCTGCAGAAGGCCGGCATCCCGTACATCGGCGGGACCGGCGTCTCGGCCGCGGAGTTCTCCAACCCGCTGTCGTTCCCGGTCAACGGCGGCACCCCGGTGGTGTTCGCCGCACACGGCCGGCAACTGGTCGAGGAAGGCTGCAAGAAGATCTCCGGCGTACGGTACGACGTCGCCGCCGCCGCGATCGTCTCGCAGTTCCTCACCGTCGGTGTGACCTCCGCCGGTGGGGCACCGCCCAAGGACCTCAAGGTGCCGGTCACCGCCACCGACCTCGCCCCGCAGGTCGCCGCCGCGACCAAGGGCAGCGACTGTGTGGACGTCATCCTGGGCACGCACTCCGACCTCTTCGTGACGTCGTACGTGCAGTCCGGCGCCAAGACGAAGCTCGGCAGCGTCGTCGGCAACCTCACCCCGCAGCTCGCCGAAAGCACAGGCGGGAGCGCCAGCCCCCTCGAGGGCTCCGCGATCACCGGCTACTACCCGCCCAGCTCCGACCCCGCCTGGAAGGACTTCCTCGAAGCCACCAAGGGCAACAAGGAGATCGACACCTCCAACGGTGCCAACGGGACGACCTGGGTGGCGTTCAAGGTCTTCACCGAGGCGGTCAAGAATCTCCCGGCGATCTCGTCCAAGGCGCTCGTGCAGGAACTCGACACCACGGCGGGCATCGACACCGGCGGCCTGACCCCGCCGCTGACCTGGAAGCCGTCGACGGCCCTGCCGATCAAGGGTCTCAACCGCATCCACAACACCACCGCCACCGAAATGACCATGCGCGACGGGAAGATCGAGTGGGCCAAGCCCGGATCGACCTTCGTCGACGTCCGCAAGATGCTGACGGCCATGTCGTCCGGCTGAGAAGAGGGCCCGTGCACGACACCGAAGTGCCCCTGATCGCGACCCACGCCCTGTCCGCCGGGTACGGCAGTCAACCCGTCGTACGCGACCTCGACATCGAGGTCCGCCCCGGCGAGGTCGTCGCCCTGCTCGGACCCAACGGCGCGGGCAAGACGACGACCCTCCGGGCGCTCTCGGGCAGCCTGGCACCGATGCACGGGGAGGTGCGCTGGCTGGGCGAGCCCGGCCGCGCACCGCTGCACCGCCGCGCCCGCCAGGGTCTGGCGTACGTCGGCGAGCGGGCGGTCTTCACCCGGCTCGACACCGCGGACAACCTGCGGGTCGGCCGGGTGAAGACCCAGCACGCACTGGAACTCTTCCCCGAGCTCGAAAAACGCCTCAGGACCGGCGCCGGCATGCTGTCGGGCGGCGAGCAGCAGATGCTGTCCCTGGCCCGCGCACTGTGCCGTGCCCCCAAGCTGCTCCTCGCGGACGAACTCTCCCTCGGTCTGGCCCCGCTCGTGGTCGACCGGCTCCTCGGCGCGGTACGCGAGGCGGCGGACCGCGGCCTGGGCGCGCTGCTGGTCGAACAGCACGTGCGCAAGGTGCTGGACATCGCGGACCGGGTCTACGTCCTGCACCGCGGCCGCGTCACCATGACCGGCACCCCGAAGGAACTGCGCGGAAACCTGGACGCGATCGAGTCGTCGTACCTCGCGGAAGGGACCACGCAACGCACCGCGGAACAGACAACGTACGCAACTGATTGAGGTGAAACGCTGTGCCAGGCGCACGCGAGCAGATCCGGTCCCTCGTCCGATCCGGCGACACCTTCGACCAACCTGCCGCAGCCGTACGCGAACTGCAGCTCGACGCCGCACGGGAGGCCTTCGCCGTTCACCGCGAACGCATCCCGCTGCTGCGGACCCGGGCCGAGGAGACCGGCGTACACGAGATCACCGGTCTCGACGACCTCGTGCCGCTGCTGTTCTCGCACACCAGCTACAAGTCGTACCCCGTCTCCCTCATCACCGCCGGCCGGTGGGACCGGCTCCTGCGCTGGTACACCACCGTGTCGGCGGTCGAAGCCGGCGACGTCGACATGGACGGCGTACGCGACATCGACGAGTGGACCGAACGCATCACCGCAGCCGGCCACCGCCCCTACATCACCAGCGGCACCTCCGGAAAGGTGTCCTTCCTCAACTGCGACGCGAGCGACCTGGGTTTCCTGCACGACATCCTGGAACACCTCACCTGCTGGCCCGATCCGCTCCCGCCGAAACCCACCCGCCGCGGTTACCTGCTCGCCCCGGCGAGCGGCCCCATGCGCTCCGTCGACGGCTTCCGGTGGCACGCGGAGGTCTTCGCGCGACCCGGACAGACCCACCTGCTCACCGAGGACCCGATGCGGGTGTCCGAGCTGATGAGCAGCGCGCTGCTGCGCCGCCGGATGGCGGAGGGCACCGCGACCCCGCAGGAGATCAGCTCCTTCGAGGCCGGGTCCACGGCCCGCGAGGAGGAGCTGGGCGCGGCGGTCGAGAGGATCGTCGAGGACATCGCCGCGCACCGCGACGAGCCGTTGCTGATCGCCGGGATGAACAACCAGCAGTTCGCGTTGGTCCAGGCCCTGCGCGCCCGCGGAGTACCCGACGGGAGCCTCCACCCGGACACCCTGGTGCTCAGCGGCGGCGGCAACAAGGGCCGCGCGCTGCCCGACGACTACCAGGCGCAGTTCGCCGCCTTCTACGACGGCGTACGACGGGTCCGCAGCTACGGCATGACGGAGCTGCAGGGCTCCTGCCTCTCCTGCGAGAAGGGCAACTACCACGTGCCGCCCTGGGCGATCCCCCTGGTGCTCGACGAGGCCGGCGAGAAGCTGCTCAACCCCTCGGAGGGCGTCGTGGAGGGGCGGTTCGCGTTCCTGGACGTCTCCCTGGAAGGCCGCTGGGGAGGGCTGATCAGCGGCGACCGGGTCTTCGTGGACTTCTCCCCGTGCGACTGCGGCAGAGCGGGACCTGCCGTCCTGCCCGACATCCGGCGCTACGGGGACCTCGGCGGCGACGACAAGATCACCTGCGCCGCGACACTCGACTCCTATGTGCGGGGGATGATCCACGGATGAGCGGCACGATCATCGACGACACCCCAGCAGGCTCCGTGGCCGTCACCCACGTGATCCGCGGCGAGGTCGACCACGGCTCGCACACCACCCACGGCCGGCCGGGCGCGGCCTTCACCGCACCGGCACTCGACCTGGACCGCCTCGTATGGCCGCGCACCGGACCCGGTCCCGCCTTCCACGTGCCCGTGGCGGAGATCGTCGACCTGCTGGTCGAGACCGGCGAAGCCCTCAGGGCGGACCGCGAGGGCCTGCTCGCCGAAGCCCTGGAGCGGATGGTCCGGGTCAGCCCACTGCCCGCCGAGGTGCTCGAACGTGCCTACGCCGTACTGTGGCGCAGCTTCCAGCGCCCCGGCCTGTACGCCCAGATCGACCACGAACTCGGTGGCGCGGACGTCCTCGACGGCTGGCGCGACGTGCGGCTGCCCGGAGACCGGCTCGCGGCCATCCGCGCGTTCCCGCCGCGCCTGGTGCACATCATCGCCGGCAACGCACCCGGCGTCGCGGCGATGTCCGTCGTGCGCGGCGCGCTCACCAAGGGCGTCAACCTTCTGAAGCTGCCCTCGAACGACCTGTTCACCGCGACCGCGATCCTGCGCACCATGGCCGCGGTGGCCCCCGGCCACCCGGTGGTCCGCTCGTTCTCCGCGGTGTACTGGCGCGGCGGCGACGAGACGGTGGAAAGCGTGCTGTTCCGCCCGCAGTTCTTCGACAAGCTGGTCGCCTGGGGCGGCGAGGCCACGATCCGCGGTGCGCTGAGGTATGTCGGCCCGGGATTCGAGCTCGTGTCCTTCGACCCCAAGACGTCCATCTCCCTGATCGGCCGGGAGGCCTTCGAATCTCCGCACGCGCTGGCCCTGGCGGCCGACGCGGGCGCCGCCGACGCCACGTTCTTCAACCAGCAGGCGTGCGTGGCCAGCCGCTTCCAGTTCGTCGAGGGGTCCTGGGACGACGCGGACCGCTACGCCGCCCTGCTGTGCGAACGCCTCGGGGTGGCACGGGAGTTCAGCTCGGCCGGCGGCCCGCGGGTCCCGGCGGAACTGCGCGAGGAGATCGACGTCCTGCGCTCCATGGCGCCCGAGTACCGGGTGTGGGGCGGATACGACGGCCGGGGCCTGGTCATCCGCTCTCCCGAACCAGTGGACTTCCACCCCGACGGAAAGATCGTCGACGTCGTTCCCGTCGGCGCGCTGTCCGAGGCGGTCGCCCACGCCGGGGTCGCCACACAGACGGTCGGCGTCTACCCCGACACCCGCAAGGCGGAACTGCGCGACGCCCTCGCCTGTGCGGGCGTTCAGCGCGTGGTCTCGCTCGGCAGAGCGGGCGGCATGCCGCCGGGCCTCTCCCACGACGGCTTCTACCCGATGCAACGACTCATGCGGTGGGTGAACGACGAGTAGCGGCTCGCGCCGCGCCGGACCCGGGCCGCGAGGTCCGTGCCGGACGGGACAGGAGGCGTACCGGCAGGAGGCGCACAGAGCCGATGCGCTCGGGCGCGTACAGACGCGTGCTCAGCCCACCTCCGTGGGGCGGGCTCGCAGCGTCCGGTCGGTGTCCGGGGCTGGTCAGCCGGTCACCGGGTCAGGCTCGCCCTGTCCTTGCACCACGCCCGGTCACTGTTCCGCCTCGTGACTGGCACCGCGCGACGGCGAGCCCTGCGGAATGCCGGGGACCGGGGTTGTGTCGTCGCGCTGGGTGGGCAGCCATGCCCGGGGCACTGCGCAGTCGTCAGGCGTCGTATTCGTCGGGGATGCGCAGGGCGGGGCCGCCGAGGTGCAGGCCGAGGGGGACCGCTCGGTCCTTCGGCTCCTCCCATGCCTCTTGGCGGCCGAGCGCGGTGAGGTCGAGGTGGGGGTAGCCGCTGTGGAACTCCTCGATGCCTCGGCCGAACGTGGAGTAGGTGTGGAACACCTCGTCCCCGACGCGCAGGAACGTGCTGATGCCCGGCCAGTCGCCACGCATGCCCTCCGACCACGGCATCCCGGCCTCGGCCATCTCTGCCTCGGTGCGGTGATAGATCTGTACCGGTGCTCTCCGTTCGTCGACGGTCGCGTGGAAGTCGTAGTTGAAGTCGCTTCCGTACGAGGAGTACCAGGGGAAGGCCCAGCCCATCCGCTCGCGGAGCGCGGCGAGCTTCTACCGGTGTCGACCTCGGGGTTGCGTTGTCCGTCGCGCTGCACGTACGGGCAGCCCCAGGGGTTGTCGGAGGTCGGCGGCTGGGAGGGCCACCAGTACGGGGCCTGGCTGAGGTAGTCGTGGACGTCGCCACTGGGTGCCGGCCTGGGTTTGTCGACGACCGTCCAGGGGCCCTGGTTCAGCCACTTGTCAGCCCGCGCGGTCAACGCCCGTGCCGTTCGGCGCAGTTGGGGGTCTCCGCCGTCCAGACGGATCTTCGCCTGCTGGAGGTGGGTGCCGTCGAGGACGCCGGTGTGCGGTGCCTTGGGCACCGGGTGCGTCACCTTCGCCGTGGCAGTGGGGACGGCTCCGGCGGTGAACGCTGCCAAGGCTGCCAGGAGGACGCCCAGGCGGGGGCGAGCGCTCATCGGTCAATTCCGATCATGTATGTGAATTGGGGAGTCGGATCGGGGGTGCGCAGAAGCGACATGGCGCACCTTGCTGTCGTCGCCGGGAGAGGCATCGGCGTCCGTGGGCGGAGGACGGCCGGCGGGAGGCGCGCTCAACACCGCGGCGGTGGAGGCTAGATGCCTCGTCCGTCGTCTTCCGGCGCGGCCTTCAGCCTGCGCTGGGCCTCGTACAGGTTCTGCGGCCGTACCGCGCCGGGGTTGCCGTACAGCTCCAGACGCGTGTGCAGGTCGCCGGTGAAGTCGGGGACGTCGATCTGGTCGAACTCCCTGACCTCGTTGATGCCGACGGTGGCGGAGTACGGGGCCAGCGCGTCGATCTTCATCAGGCCCGCCCGGTCGTTCGTGACGCGAATGTTCCAGTGCGTGAAGCGGGCACCGAAGAGGGGACCCGCGGTCGCGTCACCACCGTGACGGCCGTTGTTGTTCACGGTGATGTCGGTGCGGACGTTGGCGAAGGGCATGCCGCGGTGACTGTCGAACGTGCCCATCCGCATGTCACCCCGCGACCACACGTTGTACGAGGACAGCCCCTCGACGTTGATGCCGTGCAGCTGGGTGCCGGGCTGCCCGGAAGCGGTGGCCTCTTCGATGGTGAAGTCCTCGAAGAGGTTGTCGTGCGATCCCTCGCGGCAGAAGTACGGATGGTGGGAGCCGCGGCCCGTGACCCGTGTCCGGCGCAGCGTGCAGGCGGACGCGGACACCAGGCCGAAGCCGTTGTCGGCATGACGGACCGTCACGTCGTCCACCCAGCAGTCATAGGCGCACTGCAGGACGACGCCGTTGTACCCCTGGTCGAGAAGGTGCGGCTGCTGAGGTGTCTCCACCGCCTCCAGGTTCAGGCCCTCGACGCCCGCGCCGGTCAGCGCCGGAACGTGGGTGGTGAGCCGGGGATCCCATTCCGGTCGTACGTCGAGCGGGAGGGGCCGTTCCAGCGTGACTCTCCGGCCGTGGACACGGACGATGCGGACCGGCCACTCGTAGGGGACGTAGGAGGTCAGCTTCGTCTTGTCGTCCCAGTGGTACGCCTCGGGGCCGGGCCCGCCGCCCGCCATGTGTTCCAGCAGGGTGTGACCGGGGTCGTCGGCGAGCCGGAGGAGGACGAGCATCCCGGGGCGCAGCCGGGCGGGGTCGGTGACCGTCACCGTCCAGGAGCCTTGCCTGGCCGGGGCGACGGCGGTGAGGGGCCGCCATTCGTCGCGCCGGTTGCCGGTCCAGCCCTCGAACGGCCACGCCCTGGCCCGGATCGCGGCGACGAGGGAGTTCCAACGGGCCTCGGGCGCGAGCCAGATGAGGCCGCCCGCCCAGGACCAGGACGACTTGTCGCCGCCGTAGCGGGAGCCGTAGACGCCGATCAGCTCGGTGAGGCTGCGCGTCGCGTACAGCGTCGTGCGGCCGCTTCCGGCGCCGCGCAGGACGACGTTCGAGTGACCGACGCGGATGACGTCGTCGATCCGGAGGGTCCCGGACGGGAGGGAGACGGTGCCGCCGCCTGCCTTGCCGGCGGCGGCGATGGCACGGTTGATCGCGGGCGCGGAGTCGACGGTGCCGTCCGCCCTGGCCCCGAAGGCGCGTACGTCGAACGTGAGGGGACAGCGGGGTAATCGCACCGTGCCGCTGCGGTAGCCCGCCCGGCCGACGTAGGGGATCTGCGGGTGGGTGCAGGGCGCTTGGGTGAACTCGCGCCATAAATGGGGGACTTCGCCGTGAGCGGCGGGTGCGGCCTGCGCCGTGCCGCCCCCGGCCACGGCGTAGGCCGCTGCGACCGCGGCACCGCCCAGTAGGTCTCGTCTCGTGATGCCGGTGTGCCGGTCTTCGCTCTCGGTGCCATGCAATGCGCTCATGTCCGCTCGCTCCTCCACAAGAATTCATGTAGATGAACAACGTTCATGGCTGTGCAGTGGCGTGAGCATGCCATGTTGGCTTCGGTGCGGGAAGAGGCGTGCATGGGCAAACTCGAACGAGACCGAATGGGGGCGCACTTCGAGATCGCCTGCACGGCCGGAGGCGCCTGCGAGGGTCGGCGAAAGGCGCATGCCTCAGCGCCCGGTCACTGATGACGAGCAGTGCGGGCGCGCAGGTCTGTGCGGTGTTGTGTTTCCGCCCCGGCGGGATGACTGGTGATCAGCCGCCGGGAAGCCTCACAGCGGCGCTGACGGGGGTCGGTGCAGCGGTGCCCGGGCGGTGTCCGGCGGGTCATGTGGCCTTGAAGGCGCCACGATAGTTTTCGCGGGCCGGACCGTGCCCGGTTGCGAGGCGCTTCTGTCCCTCGGGCATGGGCAGGACCGTCAGTGCGGTGTCTGCGATGTTCCGCAGCGTCTCCGGGTCCAGACCGGCCTTGCCTACCGCCTCTATACCGCGGACCACCGTAAGCAGCAGTGCCGCCAACCGCTCCGGATCCGCAGCGCTGTCGATGTCGCCGTGGCGCTGGGCGGCGCTGATCTCCGTCCGCAGCAGGTTGAGCAGTGCCGTCATGGTCTCGGCCGACACGGCCGGGGCGGACGCCCACCGCGGGGCGGGCAGTTCGCCCCGCGGTGGGCGGAGCGCTCAGCGGTAGCAGGTGGTGAGGCCGGGGCGCCAGGGGCAGGCGATCCCGGCGAAGCCTCCGCTGTCGACGACGTCGACGCTGAGCGTGTCACCGCCGCGCAGCACCTGACGGTCCTTCACGAGCCCGTCGGCGCCGTCCCGGACCGTCTCGACCAGCCACCGACCGGGGCCGAAGGCCAGCGGCACTCCGGCCGTGCGGGCGGCGCCGGCGTACACCCCGCCCAGGAACCAGCGGTCGCCGCTGCGGCGGGCGAGGACGGCCTCCTGGCCGGGCAGGCCGGCGAGCAGCCGGGTGTCGTCCCAGGCGGCGGGGACCTGGTCGAAGAAGTCACGGGCGAGCGGCCGGGCGTCGTACGACTCGGGGGTGCCGGCGAACATCTGCTGACCCGACTCGTAGGCGACACTGAGCCCGACCTCGGCCGCGTCCGAGTTGGGGCGCAGGCCCACTCGCTGGAAGGCGCCGGGGGTGAAGTCCATGGAGCCGATGACGTTGCGGGTGAAGGGCAGGGTGGTGAGGTGGGCGGCGGTGTTGGTGCGCTTCTCCTCGCCGCTGACGCCCTCCAGGGTCATGACCTGCGGCCAGGTGCGCTGGATGCCCTTGGGGATGGTGGAGCCGTGGAAGTTGACCATGAGGTGGTGGGCGGCCGTCTCCCGGAGGATGACGTCGTACCACTGGAGCGTGGACTGTGCTTCCGAGTCCATGAAGTCGATCTTGACGCCCTTGACGCCCCACCGCTCCAGAGTGGGCAGCCACTGGGCACGTTCCTCGGGCGTGTCGAGGTCGCGCTGGTGGATCCAGACGATGATCCCGACGCCCTTGGATCGGGCGTGGTCGACGAGTTCGGGCATCCAGCTGTTGGTCTGCCAGTTCGGGTCGGTGGTGTCCCACTCGTCGGCCTTGAAGTACCAGCCGGCGTCGACGGCCTCGTAGGGCCAGTTCCGCTCGGCGGCGTAGTCGACGTACGCCTTCTGCGCCGCGAGGCTCTGACCGGCCTCGCGGCCGCCGGCGAGCCAGGTCCACAGCACCGTGCCGGGCCGGACCCACGAGGAGTCGGCGACCTGGGAGGCGGGGGCGAGATCGTCGGTGAAGGTGGACCGGGTGACGGTGGCGAGGTCGCCGGTCACCATGGCCCGCCAGGGAGTGGCGAGCGGACCGTCGGTCCGGACCCGGTCGTCGGCGAGCTTGATCCGGTAGGTGCCGGTGCCCTGGTCGTGAGCGAGCCGGGCGCCGGAGTACGCGCCGGTGAGGTCGGACTCGGCGAGCAGGGTGTATCCGCCGTCCGTCGCGAACAGCGCCTGGTGCGAGTACGCGCCGGTGGGGGCGGTCGCGGCGGTGTACTGGGCGAACCGGCCCTCGTTGTCGGCCCGGTAGGTGCCGAGCCACGCGCTCGCGTCGGGCGTCAGGTTGAACGCGGAGGTCTCGCCGAGCACGTCGCCGTACCCGGCGGGCAGGACGTACCGGTAGGCGACGCCATCGGCGGAGGCGCGGACGACGAGGTCGAGGCGGGCGCCGGAGGAGGTGGCGAACGAGAGGCGGGTTTCGTTCATGAGGGCCCGGCGTTCCAGCCGTTTGCCGGACTTGGTCCGGTACCGCTCGTCGACGAGCCGGTCCTTGCGGTGCAGGAAGCGCAGGCCCTTGGACAGGTCGGCCCGTTCGGTGACGATGCCGACGGGTGACGGCTCGATGACCGTCCGGCCGCCGCGGGACACCGACAGGCTCAGCGTGCCGGCGGTCGCGTCCAGGGACACCTGCGCGCGGGGTTCACGCGCCGCCGCGCGCTCGGGGCCGGACACCGCCCAGACGCGCCCGGCGGTACCGGCGTCCTGGTCGGCCCGCGCGGGCACGGTCGTGAAGAGTGTGGCCATCAGTCCGGCGCAGAGCGCGGCGACCGCGGTTCTGATCGGAACCGCCATGGGGCCCTCCCGGGGGATGAGGTGGGGTGTCGGTCGAGGTCGTGCCCGGCTCACCGGGGTGCGGGATGCAACGGCGGCCGGACGGGTCCCTGGATGGGTGCATGCGCTACGGCAGGCCCCAGGCCGGGCCGGGTTCGCTGACGGCGACGGGCGCGATGGTGAGGTCGGGCCGTCTGCCGGAGTGGACGAGCACCTCGCGGCCCCGGGGCAGGTCGATGGCGAGAGTGCCGTCGCCCAGGTCCTGGGTGCGGGCCGGGGTGCCGTCGTCCAGCAGCACGGTGAGGGGCCCGCTGAGGCCGTGGCGGAGTCTGAGCGGCTCGCCCGCCAGGCTCCTGACGCGGATGAACCGGGTCGCCCCCGCCTTACGGACGGCGCTGACCAGGAAAGCGCCCTGGGTACGGAAGTCGTGCAGGGTGACGTCCGCCCAGGCGGACGGGACGGCCGGGAACACGCGGATGACGCCGCCCCAGCTCTGGCAGAACATGTCGTGCAGGGACTGCGAGGCGGACAGCGGCGTCTCGATGACCGGACCGGCCTCGGTGTAGTGCGTGTTGGCCTGGCACGGGTAGCGGGTGGTGGGGTCGAAGAACTTCCGCAGGTAGGTGATCGCGGTGTCGCCGTCGCCGGTCATGGCGTACATGGAGGCGGCCCCGGTGTAGCTGTAGCCCCGGTGGGCGCCGGCCAGCGCCTGCCAGCGGACCACCGACTTCGTGATCAGGTCGCGGTTCTCGGGCTGCTCCCAGTTGACGAGGTACAGCGGGTACACCATCAGCAGGTGCGAGTAGTGGCGGTGCGACTGGGCGTACGGGGTGCCGGCGCCGATCATGAAGCCGTTGTCGTCGACCGGGTACGGCGTGAGCTTGGCCAGCACCTCCCGCCAGCGCGGGACCAACTCGTCGTCGACGCCGAGCACTTCCGCCGACTCGATGAGGGTCTGGCAGCCCCAGCGGATCAGAGCGAGGTCGTAGTTGGTGTCCTGCGGTGGCACCACCGGGTACTCGGGGGAGAGCGTGCTCGGCAGGTGGAGCTTGCCGTCGCTGCCCGGGGTGAGGAAGTGCAGGTAGTAGTTGATCGCCCGGCGGAGCACCGGGAAGACCGTGTCGCGCAGCAGCGACTCGTCCATGGAGTGCCGGTAGGACAGCCACACGTTGTGCAGTGCCCAGGTGAGATTGCCGGCTTCGTTCCCGGCGCCCGGCACCGCGACAGCGCGGGTGGCGAACATGTCCGAGCTGCGGCCGACACCGGAGCTGTCCGAACGGTAGGCGGCCGGCACGTTGGCGATGAGCTGTTCCTGGTTCTGCCGCAGCGTGGTGGCGAGCGAGTCGAGCTCCAGGTGGTTGGCGCCGTGGATGAGCCAGTACTCCAGCTGGACGTTGAGGTTCCACCAGACGGCGGGCCAGGGTGTGGGCTCCAGCCACGGCCCGGAGGTGGCCATGACGGGGCCGCCCGCGCGACTGGCGGAGGCCACCTTGTAGAGCTGGATCCAGTAGAAGCTCTGCAGGCGCTCATCGGGGAGGGAGGCGAAGCTCTTCTGGTAGAAGGCGTGCCACCAGGGGGTGTGCCGTCGCCTGAGGGCCCTGTACGACGTGGCGCGCCGGAGGTTACGCAGTGAGGCGGCCTCGGCGGCGGTGTCGGAGGGGAAGCTGTGTCCGACACTGAGCAGCAGATCGTCGCCGGCGCGGCGGTACGCGGTGGCGGTCTGGCCGCCGCCGACGAGGGGTTGGAGCACCTGCTCGGTACCGTCGGGGGCGGTGCGGGTGGTCCAGGGCGGGTTGACGGTGTAGTCGGCGGGCGGGGCCTCGCTGATGCGCCGGGGGCTCATCGCCTCCTCGGGGTGGAACGTCCACGTGACCTGTTCGCCGCCGTCGGCCGTCACACGGGCGGCGAAAACCTCGTCGTGGATGAGAGCGGCGAGGGTGAGGGTGCCCGCGGTGGTGGTGACGGTACCGGTGAGCTCGGCGTTCCACAGGCTCAGCCGCCAGTCGACGGAGGTGATGGTGCCGACCGGATCGAGGGTGAGGTGTCCGACCGGCAGGCGGCAGGTGCCCCAGCTGCTGCCCAGCTCGGGCCGGTGGTCCTGGACACGTCCGTGCTGGACGGTGAAGCGGATCCGGTTGGCGCCCGGCTCCTGGTAGACCATGCTGCCGAGCAGTCCGTCGCCGAGGAACGGGCCTTCGTACCAGCGGGTGGGCAGCCTGGTCCACAGCAGGTCCTGGCCGCGCAGGAACGTGTCCCAGGCGCGGTCGGTGGTCATGGTGTCGCGGAGTCTCCAGGGGCGTCTGCCGCCCGCGGCCACTGGCATGGCGTCTGCCGACTGCTCGGCTGACAAGGGCTGTTCGGCGTGTGCCGTTCCGGGCAGGGCCGCCGCTGCCGCTCCGCCCAGCGCGGTGCCGAGTACGGCTCTGCGGGGCACCGGCGCATGCTTCCCCGGCTGCGAGGTCATCATCGTCCTCCAGACCTGACGGATCATCGATACATCGGGTGTATCGGGAACCTAAGCATGTGCCATGCATCTGTCAATGACCTTAACAGTCCCGTATTTTCGGCCAGACCCTGCGCGTCGATGGGCGGATTCGGACTTCACGCCCACATCGTCCTCCTTGGTCGAAGGCCTTGACTCCTCCGATGTATTGGGGTTGCCTGCGTTCGCATTCCGCAGCCTTCTCCCTCACCGGAAGGACACACGATGAACAGGAGATCCGTCTTACGCACAGGAGCCGGCCTACTGGCCGGAGGCGCCACGCTCGCCCTGTCGCCGGCCCCGCTCGCCGGTGCCGCGCCGGCCGCCGACCCGACCGACGGCTGGACGCAGACCTCGTTCACCTACAGCTGGCAGAAGCCCTGGAACCTCGACCTCGGCGACCGGCACAGCCACAGCGGCGGCGTCCACCGCATGTGGGTGTACGCCACCGACGAGCCGTTCGAGCAGGGCAGTTCGACCGACCCACGCACCGAGATGCGCTGGAGGGCCGACTACACCACCGGCAACCACATGTGGGACGCCGACGTCTACATCCCGTCCGGCACCGACGGAGCCTCCTTCGTGCAGACCCTGCGGAGCGTCCGCCCCTCGGGCACCCCCGCCACCGACATCATGCTCAACGCCTACAACACCAACGGCGGGACCGTGCGGCGCTACAACGGCACGGTGCTCAAGACGAATGCCTACGACACCTGGTTCAACGTGAAGATCGCCCACCAGGCGAGCAGCGGGACCGGGACCATCAAGGTCTACTTCGACGACTCCCTCGTCCTGACGGTCGACGACCGGGGCCCCGCCACCCGCTACTTCAAGAACGGCGTGTACCACCACGGCTCCGGCCGTGCCGAGGCCCGCTTCCGCAACATCCGCTACTGGAAGAGGTGACCTCGGCGCAGGCAGATCCGAGCGCGGTCCCCGAGTCCCGCAGGAGACTCAGCCGGCCTTCGCGGGCGTGGAACCGGGGGACGGCCGCCACAGGGGCCGTCGTCGTGAGCGCAGCCGCTAGGAGTCGGCAGACGTGGTGTTGCGTCGGGTCTCCACGAGGTGGATGTCGATGTACCGGGCGAGGGTCAGTGCGTCCCGGGGCTCGTCGGCCTGGAAGGTGACCCGGCGCAGCAGGCTGACGCCGTCGAGCGCGACGCCTGCGCGGGCGAGGACGAAGACGAGGGCGAGGAAGGCGGATCGGGCGTTGCCGTCGTCGAAGGGGTGGAAGAAGCAGACGTCGAGGTAGGCGCGTGCGGCCCGGGCGGTGAGGGCAAGGGGCCGCTCGGCGTCCTGCGCGCTCTCGGCCAGGCAGGCGTCGAGGCGGGCTCGGGTGTCCGGACCGATGCCGTAGCGTTCCCGGCCTGACTTGGCGAAGGCCGGCAGGTCGCGGAACGGCGGCGCCTGCGGTGTGCCCAGGACGTGTTGCTGGCAGCGCCTGAGCAGTTCGAAGTTCAGCAAGGCGCCGTGCGCCGCGTCCGCCCGCAGCAACTCCAGGGCGGCGAGCAGGCCCTCTGCACGGGCGGAGTCCAGGGCGCCGTCGAAGGCTCGGATGTCCTCCGCCGCGCCGTCGCGTGACGGGGTCGCCGGTTCGTCTCCGCCACCGTCCGGGGCTTGGTGCCACGGCACGGTCTCGCGCACCGCGAGCCAGCGGCGCAGATGATCCGGTGCGGGCCCGGTGGGTCGTGCGCCGTCGTCCGGCCGCAGCGACAGCGCGAGATGCTCTGCGACGTCCTCGACCAGCGCCGGGTCGGGGCCGGTCCAGCTCGCGAACCGCCCGCCGACGGCCTGATCGACCAGCTCCTGCGCGAGGTCGGGTGCGACGCCCCAGCGGCTGAGGAACCAGGTGAGCACCTGACGGCAGTGCCCGTGCCGGCCGCTGCCGCATCCGGTGCGGTCGGTCACCTGCAGGATGAGGTTCCGGGCGGCGCGCTCCCACAGGATCCGCTGCTCCCCGACGTCGGCCAGGTCCAGCGGGTACGCCTCGAACCACCTGGCAAGGCTCTCCAGCCACTCACGCCATTCGCACAGTGCCGTGACGGCACGGTCGAGCGTCTCCTCGGGGGCGGTGATGGAGTCCCGCGGGCAGCACCAGTTCCCGACCGGTCCTCCGTCGAAGTCCCCTTCGTCGTGCGACCAGCGCCAGCCCACGGTCCAGCGGCCGTAGTGCTCGGCGAGGGCGTATGACATGGCGTCGGCCCAGGGCTCGCCCTCGTTCCAGCTCCAGTCGTGCATGGCCGGGTCGCCGAGGGGGATTTCGGGGCGGCTGGGCACCCTCCGGGCCGGCCCGAGCGACCGCACCACCTTCGCCGCCGCCGCGCTGTCGAAGGGATGACGGGCAGGATCTACATCGTCCCAAGTCAGAAAACGGGGGGCCAGTTCGACAATCACCGCGCAAGCCTGCATGTCCGCCCGACGGCAGTTCAAGCGGATTACCACAGGACCGGAGTGCTGGAAACGTGCGGGGCGAGCTCCCCGTGACCGCTGCGGCGCTCGAAGTGCCACTGCCGCCCCCGCCAGCCACTGCTCCCGCAACTCCTGCCGACCGTCGTGTCGTTGGTCGGAGGTGCCGTCGCGGTGGAGAAGATCTTCAACATTCCGGGGCTCGGCCGCCTCGCCCTGGACGCCGCCATCGCCCAGGACTTCCGCCCCTGCAGACCGCCGCCCTCGTCCTGATCCTGCTCGGCACCACCGCCGGCCTGCTCATCCAGGCCGTGCGTCGCGCTCTGCTCGGCCCGGCTCT
The DNA here is from genome assembly GCF_055578365.1 of Streptomyces sp. NPDC033131. Classification (NCBI taxonomy): domain Bacteria; kingdom Bacillati; phylum Actinomycetota; class Actinomycetes; order Kitasatosporales; family Streptomycetaceae; genus Streptomyces; species Streptomyces sp. NPDC033131. The sequence goes on along the minus strand of NZ_JBVIPA010000013.1, from coordinate 75,428 downwards.
GCGGGACGGGGCCCTGCCCGCCCTGCACCCGCCGGCCCTCCCGCGAAGCCGTCGCGGTCACTGGATCGCCGGAGCCTGCGCCGCCACGCTGCTCACCATGGTCATCGCCGGACTGCTCCGAGATCCTCTGCACGTGGACACGGCGGCACGGCTGCTGTCGCCCTCGCCCGCACACCCGTTGGGCACGGATGCGCTCGGCCGTGATCTCCTGGCCAGGCTGGGCCACGGGGCGCTGCGTACCGTGGGCGTGGCCTTCGCGGTGACGGCGGTGTGCACCGCCACCGGGCTGTTGCTCGGCATGGCGGCTCAGGTGGGGGCGGGCCTGACGGAGACGGTGTCGACCCTGCCGGCAGTCCTTGCCGGCATGCTGGCGACCGCGGTGACCGGCCCGTCCGTGTGGGGTGCCGCGGGTGCGGTCTGCCTGGTCGGCTGGACGCCCTACGCCGCACAGGCCGCGGCCCTGCTCGAACAGGAACGAGCCAGTGGCCACATGCTCGCGTCCCTCTCCTTCGGCGCCGGCCCGGGATATCTGCTCCGCCATCACCTGCTGCCCGCAGCCCTGCCCGCCGTACTGCGCAACGCCCTCCTGCGCCTGCCCACCACGGTCCTCGTACTGGCCTCCCTCGGCTTCCTCGGACTGGGTGAGCAGCCGCCCACCGCGGAATGGGGCCGCCTTCTGTCGGAGAACCAGCCGTACGTGGAACTGGCGCCCTGGACCGTGCTCGGTCCAGCGGGCGCGCTCGTCCTGCTTTCCGTTCTGGCCGTATCCGGTACCGCCGCGGGCCGGAGCAGCGCCCGACGAACAGCCAACCGGTGAGAGCAACACGGCCGGCCCGATGGGCGGCCGCCGCCCCATCGCACACGCGCAGAACTGACAGGTCCTCTCCCCTCACCATGGGACAAGCTCGTTAGGCTTGGATGATGGGGAGCTTCACCACACATCACCTGCGGACGCACGACCGTACGCGTTCACCGGTGCAGCGCTTCGGGGCACTGCGCACGTGCATCACGGAGTTCGCCCCCTACGGGTTCCGCGCGACCTATCACCACCTGTGCCGCAGCGCCGGGATTCCGGCCCAGCCCGAGATGGACTCGGAGGCGGTGGTGCGGGCAGTCGAGGAACTGCACGCCGCGCGGGAAGTCTGGCTGGGGCAGTTTCGTGAGTGGCATGCCCGCCGCCGTGCGCAGAAGGCCGCGGGTATGCGCACTGCCAACCCACCCGAGCCACGACGCCGGCTCTGGTACCCCGATCCGGAGTTCCACCCGGCCGAACCGCTCACGGCAGTCATGCCCCGCATCCTGCGCGCCCCCTCGGGGGATCTGACCGAATGCCCGGTCTGCCGAGCGGACCACGGTACGAAGTCCTGGCATGACGGGTTCACGGCACACGTGCTCTGCGCGGGATGTGGGGCAAGTCTCGCCGGACGGCCCACCCAGCCCGCCCCCGGGGTCGAGGCCGCCCGCGCGGAACGCTGGAACCTGGTCTGGAAACGCCAGGTGTGAGAACGGGCCGCCGCCGCCCCTCCGAACGCGTGCCGTGATTGGCGCTCCGGGCGGGAGTCGTCCACCGCGAGCGCCTTCGCGCAGCGGACGGCACCTGGCTGGACTGGTATGCCCGGGGCCTGCGCGACCAGCCGTTCATGGGGTAGGTCCGCTGCGCGGAGGCGGGAGGGTCAAAACCCGACCTGTGCCCTCCTCCACTCCACTTCCTCGGCAGTCACCGGGGCGTGAACGCTGTACACGTCGCCGACCCGCAGATTGTCCGGGGTGCTGTACTCGCCGTAGGTGCCTATGACGGAGACGGCCACGTGGGAATCGGGCTGCCAGAAGGTACGGAAATACGGGGCGTTCGCCGGGATTTCCGGGATCTCCCACAGGGGGACACCGCGGCGCACCAGCAGACGTTGCAGCTTTTCGAACCGAAGTCTGGGAGTGAACCGCCCGTACCGGGCGCGAAGCGTGTTGTTGACGAGGGTGCGGTCCCGGTACGCGAGCCGGTGCACCTGCAGAGTGAAGTGGTGGCCCGACCAGGGGTGGTGGGCGGAAGCGCGGTCCCAGTAGAACTCGGCGAGGCCGTAGTCACGGCACATGCTGTGGTCGCCGAACGTGTCCTCGGCGAAGTCCGACCCAAGGACCTCGGTGACGTGGTCGGGAGAATCCGTGAAGCCCACGCCGAGCAGGGTGCCGGTGGTGACGACGTCCACGTAGAACGCCAGGGAATGCGGGGTCACGGCTGGTCCTCGCTCGATGTGGTGTGGTCCAAGGTGATGTGGGAGACGTCCCGGCTCAATCGGACGGAGTGATCGAGGATTACACGCCGAACCACTGCTCGGCGCCGTGCGACGGTTCCGAGCTCAGTCATGCCGGTCAGCCAATCAGCCGGCTCGGCACCGCGGCAACCCCGGTTCCCGAGGCGGTCGTTCCATCGGCTTCGACGGCGAGCACCGCAACAAGCGGCCGCCCCGCGGCCCTCACGGTCTGGCCTCGCACATGATCTGGGAAACAGTGCCTAGTCGTCCTGATCGTCCTCAGTGAGGTCGGTCTGCCACCGCACCCGTACCACTCCGTCGCTGTCCGGCATGACAGCGGTGCAGAGAGGCAGATCCTCGCCCGCATACCCGGACTTGAGCGAGGCCGCGGTCGCAGCGGATATCAGGGACGACAGCTCGGGGAAGGCGGTCTCGTCGCAAAAGACGCTGCGGATACGGCCGTCCCTGTCCTGCCAGACGCCTTCGACGAGGCCCTCCGCGGGGAAGGAGGCAAGGACTGAGTCGATGTCGGAGGACAGGGGCGGCCACGCGGCCAATCGAGCACGGGGTGCCAGGCCTGCGCGCACCGTGTCGATGGTGTCGCAGGTGAGACGGTGCCAGCGCGCGGCACCTACAACGTAGGTCTCCTCCAGGACCCCGACGCGGCCGGTGGCTACCGCCCGGCGCACCCCGTCCCAGAAGGCGTCGTCAGCCGCCCGCGGACGGTCTGTCCCCTCAACCTCCCAGCTGATGTCGTAAGGGGAGGACGCCAGGCGCTCAGGGAACAGCCCCAGCGCACTGGTCTGCGCCAGAGCCGCCTCGCAGGGCCGGCTGCTGCCGATGTAGAGGTACTGGTCCCAGCCCACGTGAACCGTGAATACGTCCTCGACTTCCAGTCGGCACCATGCCCCGTTGTCGCGGAGCATCCCCCTGACCAGTTCGAGGCCCGTGTTCAGCGGCACCTGTGCCCCGTCGTGGAAGCCGGGCGGGACATCTGGCTCGGACGAGCCATGCCGAGCGGACGGGAAGAGGCCCTTCAGTCCAAAGCCGTCCACCACCGGTTCAAGCCCGAAGTGCACAAAAGACGAGACTTGCGGCTCCCGTATGACCAAGTGGCCGACGCCGGTTTCCGCGGCGAATGCCGCGACCGCCTGGAGGTAGGACGCCTCGACCTCGCCGTGGTCACTGCGGGTGTCCTCGGCGCCCGTGTAGTGCCCGTGTTCGTCACGGTCAGCAGGATCGTACTTCGTGACGCGGTAGACGTAGGCCGGCATGACCCCACCCTTTCTCGGATACCCAACCCCAGCCGGTGTCGCGGGGGTGGGGTGGGGGACGGCTGTAGTTGAGCGTGCCCGGCCTGCGCTCCGGGTGGCTGGGTGATTGTTCCGCTTCCTCGCACGTTGCGTGCGGTGCCGGGTTATGCGGTCGGCGCCGGGTGCTTGAGTACCTCCGTCAGGGCGGAGATGCTGTGGTCGCCGTAGCCCGCCTCGACGGCTCGCTCAAGCAAGTCATGGAAGGGCTTGTGCCACTCCATGTCGAGGTTCGCTTCCTTGCCGAGTTCCTCGTCATGCGCGGCTCCAGCCAGAAACAGACTTACCGAGGACGCAGGCTTGCTGTAGTCGCCGCGGTCGATCTCCTCTGCGAAGACCGGCAGCACCGAGTTGATCATATCGAACCACTTGATGGTGAACCGCACCATTGAGGCCACCTCAAGTCCACGCGCCTGCACCGCTGCCGCACCCTGGAAGAAGCCGACGAGCGCAGGCAGCAGGGTGCCACCCACCGCCATCTCGTACCAGGCGGCGAGATCGGCGTCGGTACCGAGATAGACGGTGTCACCGCCCAACACCCGCAGCGTCGACGCGAACTCCTCGAAGACGGTGCTGTCGCCGCCGTAGTACAGGAGGGTGTCCTCGGCTCCGACGGCAGACGGCACGTTCTTGATCGCCCCGCCGAGGTATCGCGCCCCGTGGCCGAGCGCCCATTCGGCCATCCGACGGGCACCGGCCGGCGAACCGCTGTTCAGGCTCACCAGAGCCCGCCCCTCGAGCGTGGCAGCGGCCGGTTCCAGGGCCTCGACGGTGCTCTCGTATGTGGTCAGACAGACGATGACCAGCGGACTCGCCGCGACTGCCTCGTCCATCGTCTGCGCGTGAACAGCACCCTTGGACACGAGCGGCACGGCCTTCGACGGTGTCCTGTTCCAGACGGTGGTCCGGTGTCCGGCGGCAATGAATGCCTCAGCCAATGCGCTGCCCATCGAGCCCAGCCCGGCGACGGTCACGGGAGTGCGGTGGTGCCCGGTCATAGGTTTACTCCTGCCTGATGCCGCTGCATCTGAAGCGCACTATGGGTCGAATTTCCGTGGCATCACACGGAGTTGCTGCCCTCCTTGTGCGACGCCTGATCCATGCTGCGGCGCCACCAACATTTCTACAAGTACCTACAATTCTGTCTGGTACCCACAGTTTTGTTAGGGGGAGTGCTGGTGCGGAAGCGGAGTTATACCTGCGGCCTGGACGCTGCCATCGACGTCATGGGAGGAAAATGGAAGGGATTGATCCTGTTCTGGCTCGGGGAGGGGCCGCTGCGCTTCGGCACGTTACGCCGGACGGTGGTCGGCATCAGTGAGCGGATGCTGATCCTGCAGCTGCGGGAGCTGGAGGCCAGTGGCCTGGTGCACCGCGAGGTCCATCACCAGGTGCCACCGAAGGTGGAGTACTCATTGACCGAGTTCGGCCACTCGCTCCTTACCGCTCTCACCCCACTTGGCCAGTGGGGCGAGGACCACATAGAGCGTCTCGAAGCCCTCCGTGAGCCGGGCGCACGGGAAGGCGGTCAAGATCACCGCGGCGACGCCTCGGCCCTTTGACCTACTGCCCGGCTCGCAAAAGGCTCCCCCTACGTTCCGCCCGTACCCCTGGGCGTTGTCCTCCACCGAATTGGCCCGCAACTCCTCCTCCCACACCATCAGCCGAGGCACCGGTCCTCGCCCGGCATCGGCTGTGCCGGCGCCGGCCGTGCCGCAGCGGCCCGTCAGCCGAGTACGGCACGTCCCTCGGCGATGATGGCGGCGAGTTCCTCGACCTCCGGGTCGGTGAGGGGCGTCAGCGGCGGACGGACCGGACCGGCCTTGACCCCGGAGAGCGTCACGCCCGCCTTCACCAGCGACACGGCGTATCCCGGCACCCGTCGGCGCAGTCGGACCAGGGGATGGAAGAAGGTCCGCTGCAGCGCGTCGACCCGTGCCTGGTCGCCCTCCTCGATGGCGCGGTGGAAGGCGAGGGAGATGTCCGGCGCGAAGGCGAAGGCGGCCGAGGAGTACAGCTCGACGCCCAGTGCCCGGTACGCCAGTTGGCTCGCCTCAGCCGTGGGCATGCCGTTGAAGAACTGGAAGCTCTTGCCGGACGCGCTCAGCGCGTCACGTACGGCGGGGACGATCCGCGCGACGAGGTCGAGGTCGCCGGTGCCGTCCTTCAGGCCGGTCACGGTCGGCAGCTGGGCCACCTCCGCCGCCGACGCCTCGTCGAAGCGGGCGTTCGCCCGGCTGTAGACGATCATCGGCAGGTCCGTCTCCTGGCCGACCGCACGGGCGTAGGCGACGAGCCCCGCGGCGGGTGACTCGACCAGGTAGGGCGGCATGAGCAGGAGGCCGTCCGCGCCGGCCTCGGCCGCGGCACGGGCGAACTGCCGGGCCAGGCCCAGAGCGCCCCCGGCTCCCGCGTACACCGGGACCCGTCCCGCCGCCGCGTCGACGGCGGTGCGCACGACCGCGGCGTACTCCTCGCGGTCCAGAGCGTGGAACTCGCCGGTGCCGCAGGCCACGAACACGCCGCCCGGTCCGGCGTCGACCCCTGCCGTGACGTGCCGGTGCAGAGCATCGAGGTCGACGTCACCGGTGGTGGTGAAGGGAGTGACGGGGAAGAAGAGAACACCTTCGAGCACGAGTCGATTCCTAACGGGTCGGGGAGGTGGGAGAGGTGGCAGGGGTCGCTGTCGAACGGCCGTCTTCCACGGCCTGGTGATCACCGGCGTGCACCACGTTGACGAGCGGTTCTCCGCGTCGCAGGCGCCCGATGTTGTCGGCGATCTCCGCCGCACGCGCGGCGAAGGTGTCGGTGGTGTGACCCGAGTGGTGCGGAGTCATCAGCACGTTGGGCAGCTCGTGGAAGGGCAGTCGGCTCGGTGCCTGGGGCGGGCCGCACCACCACACGTCGAGCGCGGCGCCGCCGATGACACCGGAGCGCAGTGCCTCGTACAGCGCCTCCTCCTGCACGACCGGCCCCCGCGCCACGTTGACCAGCAGGGACCCGGGCCCCATGGCGGCCAGTTCGGCCGGTCCGATCAGTCCGCGGGTGGTGGGGTCCAGGGGGACCGTGACGACCACGACGTCGGACTCGGTGAGGAGTTCGGGCAGCCGGTCGTTCCCGCCGACCCAGTCGGGCCGCAGGTCCGACGGGAACGGGGCGGAGGGGTCGCGCCGCACGGCGCGCACCCGCAGGCCGACCGCCTGACACAGCCGGGCGACCTCGGTGCCGGTCTCGCCGAACCCGATGATCCCCACACGGCGGTCCCGCAGCGTCGTCCCGAAGGGGAGCCCGGGGTCCACGGCCATGTTGCGCCATCGCCCCTGGCGCAGGGCGCGGTCGGCGCCCAGCACGTCGCGGGAGAGCATGAGGACGGACATGAGGACGTACTCGGCGATGGAGCGGCCGTGGTGGTGGGTGGTGGTCACCGTGACTCCGGGGCCGAGCGCGGCCAGCGGGATGCCGTCGTAGCCGGCGCCGACGACATGGATGAGCCGTAATCGCGCGGCCCGCCGGGCGTCCTCGGCCCGCAGTCGCGAGCCGACGTAGACCTCGACGTCCGGGAGGGCCTCGGAGATGCGCGCCGCGTCCCAGTCGCAGGCGTCCAGCCAGTCGTGACTGCCTTCCGTACGCGCCTTGAGCGGCTCGTGGAACCGGCTCAGGATGCGGTGATTGAGCATGATGCGCACGAGGGGGTCACCACCGGGGGGTCTTGGGTGAGAAGGACGGGTCGAAGCGGCGCATGTATCCCGTGTCGTCGCGGTCGCGCAGTCCGCAGTCGAGGTACTGCCGGTGGAGGCGGGCGAGTGCGTCCCGGTCCAGCTCCACGCCCAGGCCGGGTGCGGTCGGCACGGCGACGGCGCCTTCGCGGAACCGCAGCGGGGCCGGGTCCACCACGTCCTCGTCGGCGCGCTTCCAGGGCCAGTGCGTGTCACAGGCGTAGGTCAGCCGGGGAGTGGCCGCCGCCAGGTGGGTCATCGCGGCGAGGCTGATGCCCAGGTGCGAGTTGGAGTGCATGGACAAGCCCAGTCCGAACGTCCCGCAGATCGCCGAGAGTTGCCCGCAGCGCCGCAGGCCGCCCCAGAAGTGGTGGTCGGACAGCACGATGCCCACCGCTCCCTCGGACACGGCCGGGGCGAGGTCGTCGAAGGAGACCACGCACATGTTGGTCGCCAGCGGGGTCGGGGTCTGTCCGGCCACGGCTGCCATGCCCTCGATGCCCTGGGTCGGGTCCTCCAGGTACTGCAGAACGCCGTCCAGTTCGCGGGCGACACGCAGTGACGTCTCCGTGCTCCAGACGGCGTTGGGGTCGAGGCGCAGGGGGTGGTCCGGGAAGGCCGTCCGCAGCGCTCTGACCGCCGCGATCTCCTCGTCCGGCGGGAAGACGCCGCCCTTGAGCTTGATGGAGGAGAAGCCGTACTGGCCGATCATGCGCCGGGCCTGGGCGACCAGCCCCGCCGGGTCGAGGGCCGCGCCCCAGTCGTCGTCCTCCTGGCCGGGGTGCCCGGCCCACTTGTAGAAGAGGTACGCGCTGTAGGGGACGGAGGGGCGCACCGCGCCTCCCAGCAGGTCGCAGACCGGCCGGCCCACGAGCTTGCCCTGGATGTCGAGACAGGCCACGTCGAACGGCGCCATGACCCGGTCCACGGTGCTGCTGCCGGTGACCATGCCGGCCATCCCGTCGCCGCCTGTGGTGTCGGCGCCCAGTGCCCGCGTGGTGCGGTTCATCAGGTCATTGAGGCTCCAGACGTCCATGCCGACCAGCTCGGCGGCCGTACGGCGCAGCCGCTCCAGGTGCAGAGTGCCGCCGTAGGTCTCACCGACGCCGCTGATCCCGTTCCCCGTGGTGATCTCCACGATGGTGCGCAGCGCGTAGGGCTCGTGCACGCCCACCGAGTTGAGCAGAGGCAGGTCGCGGAACGCCACGGGCGTCACGACTACGTCGACGATGCGCTCGGGGTTGCCCGCCATACCACCGTCCTCATACGTAATTGATGTTCGCATATGTAGACATCAGTTGTACGCACGGGCGCGCGGTGGTGTCAATGGGCAGGACCGCTCGACGACGGGGGGCGACGGGGCCGGCCGGACGCCGCCACCGACGCGCACCTCCCCGGTACAGGAGGCGACGGCCTCCGGTACGGCGGTGGGCAGGACGCCCTCGGTCATGAAGCTCGGCAGGTTGCGCAGCGTCAGGTCCCCATCGCCGCACGCGTTGTGGCGCCGGCGATGCGCGGGAGCAGAACCACCCGGTTCGACTCCAGCAGCGTCCGAGGCGCGTTCGGTTCGTCGGCGAAGACGTCGAGCGCCGCCGTTCCCGCGATCAGGCCCGCCTGCCCCGCCGCGAGCGGGGCCGGTTCGTCGACGATGCTGCCCAGGGCGACGTGGACCAGGTAACCGCGCGGGCCGAGCGAGTCCTGTACGCGCCGCGCCCGAGACCGGGGCCCCGGGTGTCCGGCCCTCGGGCGACGGTGACGGCCGGGGCGTCACCCGACTACGCCAAGGCCTCGGCGCTGGGCAGGTGGTGACATCCGACGCCGGACACCGGCGTCCGCGTCCGTGTGCGGTACGCGACGTCCATGCCGAAGCCGTCGAACCGTGGCGCGACGCCCGTCCGATCCGGTTCAGGCCCAGGCCCAGGCCCAGGTCCAGGGCCAGGTCCAGGGTCAGGCCCAGGCCCAGGCCCAGGCCCAGGCCCAGGCCCAGGCCCAGGCCCAGGCCCAGGCCCAGGGCCAGGGCCAGGGCCAGGGGCAGGCCCAGGGCGCCGGGACGTGCTGCGCTCTGCCGCTGAGGGCTGCTGGCGGACGCCGAGGGCTGCTGTCCCGCCCCGGTCCGCCGAGGCTCTGGGCCGGATCTCGCGGAGGTCCGTCGTGGGCCGGCCGGTGCGCCGGCCGCCGGTCGGGGCCCGGCCGCACCGGAGGGCTCGCGTCCGAATGTCCGATCCTCCGCATGTCTTGACGCTGCCACGGCGCCGGTTTAGCTTCGGCGTTCACAGATGCAGACCGAGTGCGCAAATGTAGACAACTGGTGGTGCCCGGTCCCAGACCCCGAGTTCGGAACGACACATCAGCACTTCCCCGGAGACACGCGACGATGAAGTCCTCCGTTTCATCCACCCAGCGCGCCGCACCGCCGCGGCCCCGCACGACGAGCGCGATGCTGCTGGCGGGCGTCCTGCTCACGTCCAGCGGGTGCGCCGTGGCCAACAGCGCGGGCGGCGACACCGGCCGCGCCGACGGCCGCACCTTACGGGTGGTGCTCACCCAGGAACCGCCGACCCTGGAGCCCTGCGAGGCCTCACTCACCGGCACGGGCGTCGTCGTCCGGTCCAACATCACCGAACCCCTGGTCGAACGAGATCCCACGTCCGGTGAACTGAACCCCCTGCTGGCGACCCGCTGGAAGCAGACCGCGCCCCGCACCTGGACCTTCGACATCCGCTCCGGGGTGACCTTCCAGAACGGAGCCCCGTTCACCGCCGAGGACGCCGCCTTCTCCATCGACCGTGCCGTCAACTCCTCCCTCGCCTGCAACGTGGAGGGCTACGTCTTCGGCGACGAGGACCTCGAGGTGAAGGCGGTGAACGACGACCGTCTTACGGTGACCACCAAGGAACCGGACCCCATCCTGCCGCTGCGTCTGAGCTTCGTGGAGGTCGTGCCCCGCACGACCGGCACCAAGGCCAAGGTCCGTGTCCCGATCGGCACCGGCCCCTTCGCCGTCCGCTCCTGGCAGCCCGGAGCTGCGATCTCCCTCGACCGCTTCGACGACTACTGGGGCAAGGCTCCCGACTTCGCCCGGGCCCGCTATGTATGGCGCAGCGACGCCAGTGTCCGCGCCGCCATGATCGACAAGGGTGAGGCGGAGATCGCCGTCTCGCTGGATCCGATGGAGGCGGAGAAGGACACGACGGTCGCCTACCCCAACAACGAGACGACCGCCCTGCGACTGGACGGCCGCGAGGCCCCGCTCGACGACATCCGGGTGCGCCGGGCCGTCGACCTGGCCGTGGACCGCGACGGCATCATCGACGCCCTCCTCGGCGGTCTCGCCGAACCGGCCGGCCAGCTGGTGCCGCCCGGAGTGGTGGGGCACAGCGACGCGATCGAACCGCCCCGGCAGAACGTCGCCGAGGCCCGCGCCCTGGTGCGGGAGGCGACCGCGGACGGAGTGCCGACCGACCGGCAGATCACCCTGGTGGCCCGCAACGGCATGTTCTCCGGGGTGTCGGAGACGGCGGAGGCCCTCCAGTACCAGATGCAGGAGATCGGACTGAACGTACGGGTCCGGATGGCCGACACCGCCACCCAACTCCAGTACCAGCTCCGCCCGCTGCCCGAGAACGTCGGCCCCATCGCCCTGCTGATCATGCACGGCAACCAGGCCGGTGACGCGGCCTTCACCACCAGCCAGTACCTGCTGAGCGACGGCCCTCAGTCCACCTTCGGCACCGAGGTTCTCGACCGGCGCATCGCCGCGGCGGGAGCGCTGTCCGGCGAGAAACGTCAGGAGGCCTTCGCCGGCCTGCTCACCGAGCAGAACGGGTCCGTCGTCCAGTACGCCCACATCGCCCACATGAACGGACTGCTCGGCCTGTCACGGTCGATCCGGTACGAACCGGACTCCGCCACCGGAGACGAACTGCGGCTGTCCGAGGTCCGCTCGGCCAAGGGGGCGAAGCACTGACATGATTCCTTTCCTGCGCAAGCGCGTACTCTCCAGTGCCGTACCCCTGGTCTGCGTCGTCCTGGGCGTGTTCTTCCTGGCCCGGATGACCGGCAACCCCGTCGACCTCTATCTCCCCCTGAGCGCCACCCCCGAGCAGCGAGCGGAGTTCTCCGCCGCGCAGGGCTTCGACCTGTCGATTCCGGCGCAGCTGTGGAACTACCTCGTCGACGCCGCACAGCTGGACTTCGGCACCTCGCTGCGCACCGGGCAGTCGGCGGGCTCGATGGTGATCGACGCGTTCCCCGTCACCCTGCAACTCGCCGGTGTGACCATGCTGCTGGCGATCACCGGAGCCGTGCTGGTCGGCAGCCTCGCCGCCTACCGGCCCAACTCCCTGATCGACAGGATCGCCAGCCTGCTGTCGATGACGGCCGCCAGCATCCCCGACTTCTGGTTCGCCATCATGGGCGTACTCGTCTTCGGCGTGAGCCTCGGGTGGTTGCCGACCTCGGGCACGCTCGGCGGCCCCGAGATCTGGGTCCTGCCCATCGCGACCCTGCTGATCCGCCCCTTCGGCGTACTGGTCCAGGTGGTGCGCGGCAGCATGGTCGGCGCGTTGTCAGCCCCCTACGTCAAGATCGCCCGGAGCAAGGGCGCAACGCCCCGGCGCGTGGTCTTCGGGCACGCCCTGCGCAACGCCGCCACACCGGTCCTGACGGTCGCGGGCGACCTGACGGTGGGTCTGGTCAACGGCGCGGTGATCGTCGAGACGATCTTCGGCTGGCCCGGCATCGGCAAACTCATGATCGACTCCATCCTCCAGCGCGACTTCGCGGTCCTGCAGGCAGCCGTGCTCCTGACCGCCGTCACGATCTTCGCGCTGAACATCCTCGTCGACGTCTGCCACGCGCTGACCGACCCCCGAGTGCGACAGGCGGTGCCGGCGTGAGCGAAGCAACCAGCACGACCCGAGAAGAGACCGACGTCCCGGAGGAAGCCCCGCCCGCCCACCACCGGTGGCCGAGCCTGTGGCGGATGCTGGGCCGGGACCGGGCCGCGGCCGTCGGGGCCGTCGTCCTCACCGTGGTCGCCCTGGTGGCCCTCTTCGGCCGGCTGTTCATCGGCGACCGCGCCCAACGCCAGGACCTGGACGCCTCCCTGAGGCCACCGTCCCTGAGCGACGGGGTGTACGGGCTGCTCGGCACCGACGTCCTGGGGCGCAGCATGGTGGCCCGGCTGATCGAGGCGGCGGCGACGACACTGTCCGTGGCCGTCCCGGCGGTGCTGTGCTCCCTGGCCATCGGCTCGGCCCTCGGACTGTGGGCCGGCTACCACGGAGGACGCCGCGAGAGCGTGGCGATGCGGCTCGCCGACGTGATCCTCAGCTTCCCCTCGCTGCTGATCGCGGTGGTCGTGCTGTACGTGTTCTCGCCCAGCGCGCTGAACCTCGTACTGATCCTGGCCGTGACCCGAATACCGGTGTATCTGCGCACCGCGCGGGCCGAGGCGGCGGAACTGCGCAGCCGGCTGTTCGTCGACGCGGCCCGGACCTTCGGCACCCCCGGCCGGGTGATCATCTACCGGCACCTCCTGCCGATCGCCCTGCCGACCCTCCTCACCGTCGCCACCCTCGACTTCTGCTTCGTGATGCTCACCGAGTCGTCGCTGAGCTTCCTGGGCATCGGAATCCAGCCCCCGGACGTCAGTTGGGGCCTGATGGTCGCCCAGGGACGGCAGTACCTCCAGACCGCGTGGTGGATCACCGTGCTGCCCGGACTCGCCATCGTGCTCACCACCGTGTCCGCGACGGTGCTCGCCGCCTGGGCCCGCATCGCCACCGACCCCGCCCAGCGCTGGCGCCTGAGGCTGCCCAAGAAGCGCCGGGCCGTCTCGGCCGCCGTTCCTCCGGAGATGATCCCGTGACGAGCAACACCGCTTCCGCCCCGACCACCACGGACACCCTCGCCCTGGAAGTCGAGGGCCTGTGCGTGGACTTGAGCACGCCGTCCGGGACGGTACGCGCCGTCGACGGCGTCAGCTTCAGCGTCCGCCGCGGCCGCACCCTGGCCCTGCTGGGCGAGTCCGGCTGCGGCAAGTCGATGACCGCGCTGTCCGTTGTCGGTCTGCTGGACCCCGCGGCGGCGGTCACCGGCGGTGCCGTCAGGGTCCGGGGTGACGACACCCTGCGCATGAGCCCCGCGGAACGCCGCAAGCTGGCCGGCCCGGTCCTGTCCATCGTCTTCCAGGACGCCCTGACAGCGCTCAACCCCGTGCAGCCGGTGGGCAGGCAGATCGGCGAACCCTTCCGCATCCACCACGGACTCTCCCGGCGCCAGGCCCAGGAGAAGGCGATCGAGCTGATGACGCGGGTGGGCATCCCCGAGCCGAGGCAACGGGCCCGGTCCTATCCCCACCAGTTCTCCGGCGGCATGCGACAGCGGCTGCTCATCGCGATGGCCGTCGCCCTCGCACCCGACGTGCTCATCGCCGACGAACCCACCACCGCCCTCGACGTGACCGTGCAGGCGCAGATCATGCGGCTGCTGCGGGACCTCCAGGACGAGCGGGACATGGCCGTCGTCCTGATCACCCACGATCTGGCCGTGGTCGCACAGCGCGCCGACGACGTGGTCGTGATGTACGCCGGCACGGTCGTGGAGAACGGACCGGTACACGACGTCTTCTCCGCACCCCGCCACCCCTACACCCGGGGGCTGCTCGACTCGGTGCCCGAGGGCAGCGTGCGTGGACGCCCGTTGCCCGCCGTTCCCGGCAGCCCGCCCGAGCTGAGCGCGGTGCCGCCCGGCTGCGTCTTCCAGGCCCGTTGCCCGCTGGTGCGCGAGCGCTGTGTCCAGGAGCGGCCGTCCCTGCGCCCGTCGGGCGACGGTCGCTTCGCCGCCTGTCACTTCTCCGAGGAGCTCGACCGTGTCTGAGTCCCGCGCCACCACCGCCGCCCCCGGGCCCCGCGCGGACGGCACCCAGGAGAGCCCGCCACTGCTGGAGGTACGAGGGCTCACGAAGACCTTCGGCAGCGGCCGGCGCCGGCTGACCGCCCTGGACGGGGTGGACGTACAAATCGGCCGGGGCCAGACCCTTGGACTCGTCGGCGAATCGGGCTGCGGCAAGTCCACCCTGGCACGGGTGCTGCTCGGGCTGGAGCGTCCGGACTCCGGCACCGTGCGGTTCGACGGAACCGACCCCTTCGCCCTGCGCGGCAAGGAGTTGCTGGCCTGGCGCCGACGGGTGCAGATGGTCTTCCAGGATCCTTTCGCCTCGCTCAACGCGCGCATGTCCGCCGCCGACCTGATCGGCGAACCCTGGCGCACCCACAAAGACGTCGTACCGGGCGCGAAGGCCCGCGAGAAGCGGATCCGCGAACTGCTCGCCCTGGTCGGACTGCGGGAGAGCGACGCCCACCGCTACCCCAACGAGTTCTCCGGCGGCCAGCGCCAGCGCATCGGCATCGCCCGCGCGCTCGCCCTGGACCCCGACCTCATCGTCTGCGACGAACCCGTCTCCGCCCTCGACCTGTCGGTCCAGGCGCAGGTCCTGAACGTACTCTCCGACCTGCGCACACGCCTCGGCGTCACCTACCTGTTCATCTCCCACGACCTGTCCGTGGTCCGCTACATCTCCGACCAGGTCACCGTGATGTATCTGGGCAAGGTCATCGAACACGGAGACACGGAGGAGGTCTTCGAACAGCCCCAACACCCCTATACGGCCGCACTGATGTCGGCCGCCCCCGTCCTCGGCACCGGTCGCGACACCCACCGTCAGGAGATCCAGCTCCAGGGAGAGATCCCCTCTCCCTTCGACATCCCCTCCGGATGCCGCTTCCGCACCCGGTGCTGGCGTGCCGAGGACCGATGCGCGACCCAGGCACCGCCGGTCGTCCTGCGGGAGAGGGCGGACGGGGCCGAACCCCACACAGCCCTGTGTCACTTCCCGCTGGAGGAGACGTCCGTGGGGACGTGACCGGCCCACTGTCGGACCTGGCCTCTCGCATCCACGGTGGTCCTGCGGCTGCTCGCCGGCGATAGGACCCCGTCGGTCCGGGGGACGAGCGCGGGCGGGCGGACCTGCGCGCCTCGGCTCGGCCCTCGCCCGCCGGGTGAGGGGAGTGCTGGCGGGGGCACTGCTCGTGGCGGCCCCCGCCCGCCACCTCCCGCGCCCATCGCCGGAGTGGCCCTCGTCGGCGCCACGGCGACCGTCGCCTGCCACGTCCCGCGACAACGGCGCTCCGCAGTGGTCGCCGGCCACCGGACATCCGGCAGTATGACCTTGTGACCCTCATCCGTGGCCCAGGTGACCCTGGCGTCAGCACCGCCGCCGATCCAGTACGGACCCGTCTGGCGGCGGCCGGGGCCGCGGTGGTGACGGCCGGTGCGGGCCTGGGGCTCAGGGCAGCGGCGGCAGGGGACGTGGCCAAGTACGGCGGAGACGCGCTGTACACCGTCCTGATCCATACGCTTGTCGTTCTGGCAGTGCCACGCGTGAGGCCTGTGACGGCCGCCGGAAGCGCGTTGGCGTTCAGTTGGGCGGTCGAGTTCCTTCAGCTCACCAACGTGCCGGCCGAGCTCTCCGCCCGCAGCTCTGTGGCCCGCCTCGTGCTGGGTTCCACCTTCAATCCCCCCGACCTGTTCTGGTACGCAGTGGGCGCGGCGGCGGGCTGGCTCGTCCACACTGCAGCGGGCTCTTTCCTGTCATGCCGGCCGGCGGGACACGACTGAAGCCAGCTCCATGGCGGCGAAGCCGCAGGCCTGTCCGATTCCGGGGTGAGATCCCTCTGCGTCTCAGCTGACGAAGTCGGCGAGGAGAGCGGCGAATTCGTCGGGGGTGGCAAGGCGGACGCCGAGGGTTTCTGCCTTGGCACGCTTGGATCCGGCACCTTCTCCGGCGACGACGAGGCTGGTCTTCCTGGAGACGCTGGAGGAGGAGCGGCCGCCGGCGCGTTCGACGAGTTCGTTCATCTGGTTGCGGCTGAGCTTCTCCAGCGGGCCACTCATTTTTCCCGTCACCACGACCGTCATCCCGTCCAGCGGCAGACTCGCCCCGTCCGCCGTTGCTTGCTGGCTGTCGTCGGCGGCGCCGGTCGCGGGGGAGGGCGGTGTGGCGCCTGGCTCGGTCATGTTCACCCCGGCCGCGGCGAGTCTGTCGATGACCGGGGCGAGGTCGGCTAGTTCGACGACGATGGACGGGGCCTTCTCGGTGCCGATGCCGTCGACCCGCTGCATCGTTTCGGCGTCGGCGGCGCGGATGTTGTCCATGGTGGCGAAGTAGCGGGCGATGCGGCGGGACATGGACCGGCCGGTGCCCCGGACGCCGAGCGCGCACAACACCCGCGACAGTGGCTGGTCCTTGGCTGCGCTGATGGCGGTGAGGAGGTTGTCGGTGCTGGTCTCGCCCATCCGGTCCAGGCTCAGCAGCTGGTCGCGGGTGAGGGTGAACAGGTCGGCGAGGTCGGAGACCAGGCCAGCCTCGACCAGCTGGACGACGCGGGTCGCGCCGAGTCCCTCGATGTCGAGCTGGTCGCGTCCGGCAGCGTAGGACAGGGCGGCGACCACATGGCAGTTGCGGCCGTTCTCGCAGCGCCAGCGCTGCTCGCTGGTGTCGATGCCCGACCCGCACCGCGGACACGCCTCGGGGAAGACGATCGGCTGCTCCTCACCGGTGCGCAGGTGGGCGACCGGTGCTTCGATGCGAGGGATGACGTCACCGGCGCGGTGGACCATGACGTGGTCACCCAGCCGCAGGTCGCGGCGGGTGATGTCGCCGGGGTTGTGGAGGGTGGCGTAGGTGATGGTGGCGCCGTCGATGGTGACCGGTTCCAGGACCGCACGCGGGGCGAGTGATGCCGGTGCGGCCCACGCCCTGTTGGACGACAGGGAGGCGGCGCTGGCCGATCTAGAGCAGCTGGCGCAGCGCTCGGACGCCGTCTCGGCCGCTACGGCCCGGGCGGCCCGCGCCTCGATGGAGGAGTTGTTCGCTCTCTTGGCCGGCGACACCCTGACCACGCGTTCCGGCGGTCAGATCGACGCGGAACTCGTGCTAGACGCCGAATTGCTGAAGGTGTGCGGTGGCGCTCGGCGGGTGACGTTGTGTGACACCATCCGGCCGCCCGCATGTCTGGGCGGCCGGCCACCTCGCACGGTCACCTTCCGGCGAGGCGAGAATCCAACACGTCTCGTCGTGGAGAGGGCGGCCGGCGAGGCCAGTGAGGTTCTGGTGGCCGGTGGTTGGCCAAGAGCGAGTTCGGCGGCTCGGCGTTGTACTAACACCGTTCGCCGGAGAGCCGTTCCTCGACTGGGACGCAAGGGCTTACTACTTCCTGGGTAGGCTCCAGTGGTTCGAGCCCGACATCCCGCATAATCAGCACCGGATCACGTGGATCCTTCCGGGGACGCCTCATCGCCATCCAGCCTCCTCCTGCAGCGCCCGATATCCGGAGTGAGCATGGCATGCGGCACTGACAACGGCCTTGTTCACGCCGGGAACTTGGGGCGGGCTTACTTTGCGCCGACCTTCCTGCCCTGCCATTCCTGCTGCCTTCTGTCGGCGGTTCGGGCGCTGCCTACGGGCATTCGACGGTTCGCTGCGCTCATGAGCGGGTGGCTCGCGGGGTGACGTTCGCCAGCACAAATTGGTCCGCTTGAGGCACCGAGCTCTTGATTGTTGATCATGGTCTTGCGGTGGGTGCGGCGAGGTGCGACTCCTGCTCGCCGAGCGGGGGAGTTCACCATCAGTCCCGACGTGCGGCTGCAAAGCCCGGCCGAGGTCGTCGACCATCTCGGCGCGACTGGGAAGACCCGCATCATCGACGGCGCCGAGATCCGTGTCCGCCGCCCGGCCGCCGTAGGGGCCGGGATAAGTTCATCTCTGGCGAGAACAATCAGAGCGCCGTCATACCCATAGTCGTCACGGACCAGAACGGCCGGGTGCTGTTCTGCAGCCCGACCCGTCCTGGAAGCTGCAGGGACATCACCCACGCCCGTCAGTTCAGGGCTGGTCAGGCTCCTGGCTGAGGTGCCCGCGGTCGAGATCCTCGCCGATGCCGGCTACCAGGGTCTGGGTGCCCAGATGCTCCGGGCTGGTACGAGGAGATGTACGAGCGTCGGCGGAAAGTGCACTCCTCGTGCCATATGCCGCCGAGAGCACACGAGCGAAACAGTGCAGGCGGTCGCCGGCCTGTTGTCCCACCAGCAGGTCAGCGATCTGACGTCAACGCGTCAGATGAGAATATCGAGCCCGAACTACCGGTAATCCTCTACGCCTCAGCGCAACCGTGCCCGAGCTCGTTACTGTAGGCAGTTTCATGACCGTGCCTGGGCTGGCCGACCCATAATCAAGGGTGGTCGCAACCCACCTGGGGGTGTGCGACCACCCTTGCGAGCAGCCGGCCGCAAAGGACCTGTACGCCCCGTCCAACCAGGACCCCACCCACTATCGTGAGTGAAGGAAGGCGCCTGATCCGGGTGCGGTCGCGCGAGCCGGTCGGAGGCGACGATGAGCGGCGAACGGGCCGGGCGTTCCGAGCAGCACCTGCCCAAACTGCGACTGGACGAGCTGCTGGACGAACTGCAGGCGCGGATCGACGCGGCACGAGGCGCCCAGGACCGCGTGCACAGCCTGTTGGAGGCGGTGCTCTCCGTAGGGAGGGAGCTGGATCTCCCGCAGGTTCTCCGGCGTATCGTCGAGGCCGCCGTGGTGCTCGTGGACGCCGAATACGGGGCCCTGGGCGTCATCGGTGACGACCGCATGCTCTCCGAGTTCCATACCGTCGGCATCAGCGACGAGCAGCGGGCCCGGATCGGGGACCTGCCGAGCGGGCACGGCATTCTGGGCGAGCTGATCCGGCACCCGGAGCCGCTGCGGCTGACGGAGCTCTCCGAGCACCCGTCCTCGTACGGCTTCCCGCCCCATCACCCGCCGATGCGCTCCTTTCTCGGCGTGCCCATCCGGGTGCGGGACCAGGTTTTCGGAAACCTCTATCTCACCGAGAAGCGGAGCGCGGCGGAGTTCGACGCCGCGGACGAGTCTGTGCTTTCCACACTGGCGGTGGCGGCGGGCGTGGCCATCGAGAACGCCCGCCTGTACGAGGAGACGCGGCTGCGCGAGCGCTGGCTGAGGGCGAGCTCCGAGGTCACGCGTGCCCTGCTGTCGGGGGCCCCGAGCACGGACGTCCTGGAACTGATCGTGGAGCAGGCGCGGCAGATCGCCCGCGCTGATGTCGGAATGATCGCCGAGCGCGTGTCCGAGGACGGAGCGTTGCGGCCGATGCTCGCCGTCGGGCTGGACGCGGCGCGGCGCAGTGGCCTGGTGATGTCCGGGCAGGACGGGTTCGGGGCCGCCGTGCTGACCTCGGCGGAGCCGGCGGTGAGCGCCGACATTCAGGACGACCCCCGGACCAGCGGGGACGCGGCGCAGTGGGCCGGTCTCGGACCTGTGGTCGGCGTGCCACTGGAGGCCGGCGGCAAGGCCGGCGGTGTGCTGCTGCTTGGACGCGCGGCGGGCCGTACGCCGTTCACGGAGGCCGACACGCGCCCCCTCCTCGGGTTCGCCGGACAGGCGGCGCTGGCACTGGAACTGGCCGAGCGACGCCGGGAGGCCGAGCAGATCGCTTTGCTGCGGGATCGTGACCGCATCGCGCGCGATCTTCATGACCTGGCCATTCAGCGGCTCTTCGCGGCCGGGATGACGCTGCAGAGCACCCAGCGCTTCGTCGACCATCCGGAGGCCGTCGAGCGACTGTCGCGGACCGTGGACGACCTGGACGAGACCATCAAGATCATCCGGTCCACGATCTTCGGACTGCGGGCGCACGGCGACGGGACGAGGGAGGGCAGCGGCCTGCGCGGCCGCGTCTCGGACACGGTGACGGCGGCGGCCGCGTCTCTGGGCTTCGCTCCCGCAGTGCGTATCGAGGGGCTGGTCGACACGGATGTACCGGGCGAGATCGCTGATCAGGCGCTCGCGGTGCTCGGCGAGGCGCTGAGCAACGTGGCCCGGCACGCCGGGGCCCACGCGGTGGACGTATATCTGCGGTGCGCTGACGGTGAACTGACCCTCACGGTTACTGACGACGGTCGCGGGATGCCGGAGGGTGTCGCGCGCAGTGGCCTGAAGAACATGGAGGAGCGAGCCCTCACGCTCGGCGGTGGCCTCCGACTCGATGAGCGGCCGGAAGGAGG
Organism: Streptomyces sp. NPDC033131; assembly: GCF_055578365.1. Lineage (NCBI taxonomy): Bacteria > Bacillati > Actinomycetota > Actinomycetes > Kitasatosporales > Streptomycetaceae > Streptomyces > Streptomyces sp. NPDC033131. The sequence continues at coordinate 55,013 of NZ_JBVIPA010000013.1, read as the reverse complement.
CGGCACCCGGGTGGTGTGGTGGGTGCCGGTGCGGTCGGGGCGCGGTTGACCGCCGCCGAGGATGCTCCATGCGGCCGGGGCTCAGCCTCCTTGGCTCTCGCTCGTCCGGGGGTGCTCCAGGTGCGACGCGAGGACCGCGGCTTGGACGCGTCGCTGTACTCCGAGCTTGGCGAGGAGCCGGGAGATGTGGTTCTTGACGGTCTTCTCGGACAAGTAGAGTTTCTTGCCGATCTCGCGATTGGTGAGCCCATCCCCGATCAGGGCGAGGATGTCCCGCTCGCGCGGCGACAGGTTGGCCAGCTCGGGTGCGACGGCCGGGTCCGCGCGCAGCGAGTGCATCAGCCGGGCCGTGGTCTCCGGGTCGAGCATGGACCGGCCGGTGGCGACCGTCCGTACCGCCGAGATCAGGTCGGAACCCTTGATCTGTTTGAGCACATAGCCGGAGGCGCCGGCCATGATGGCGTCGAGCAGGGCCTCTTCGTCGTCGAACGACGTCAGCATCAGACAGGCCAGCTCGGGCATCCGGCTACGCAACTCGCGGCAGACCGTGATGCCGTCGCCGTCCGGCAGACGTACGTCGAGTACGGCCACGTCGGGGCGGAGCGCCGGGCCCCGGGCGAGCGCATGCTCGACGTTCTCGGCGTCCCCTACCACTGAGATATCGGGTTCGGCGTCCAGCAGGTCGGCCAGACCGCGGCGCACGACCTCGTGGTCGTCGAGCAGGAAGACCCGGATCGGGTGCTCGTCGGTGAAGGTGCGCGGCTCGGTCACTTCGACCCCTCGTTCCGGATAGCCGGAAGGGCGGACTGTGTACCACCCGTGACAACGATCATGGCGCGTCAGGCCCGGATGCACTAGGGCCGATCGGCCCCGGTCCTGCCGATTGCGCCCCTTCCGCCCAACTCCGACACAATCCGTGACTCGGCCCACACGGCGGGCGGCGCGGGCGTAGGGCTCCAGCCCCTTACATAGGGCCGACCGGTCCCGGCCGGGGACCTGTGGCCCCTTCACCGCGACGGCGTAGGCAGCGACGCTTAAGGGGTCCTTTCACTATGCCCGTCCGGGTCGCGTGGTCTGGCACCGCACCTCGCCGCGTTGCCGAAACGCCCACGTGGCTCCTCCCCCACGCTCGAACAACCTCGCGCGGGGGGACCCCCATCGAGGCCGCTCCGGCGCCTTGCGATGCACGGCACCAGACCACGCGACCTGATCGGACGCTCATAGTGAAAGGACCCCTAAATCATCAAGCCCCTACTCAGGAGGTGGAGAGCATGGCCCGCACGATCACCGTCGGTCTCGACGGCTCGTCTGAGAGCCGGGCCGCAGCCGAGTGGGCGGCTCGCGAGGCGAAGCTGCGCGGTCTGCCGCTGAAGATCCTCCACGTGTGGGAGCCGGTGCCGGAGCCCATGGCACAGGCCCCGCTGCTCGGTGCCGAGACGCATCAGCACTGGAGCGAGAGGATCCCCCGCGATTCCGCCGACGGACTCCGACTGCGCCACCCCGGCGTGGAGGTGGCAGCCGAAAACGTGGCCGGCAGCCCGATCGAGGTGCTGCGCGAGGCCGCGAAGGGAGCCGAGCTGCTCGTCCTCGGCTCACGGGGCCTGAGCGGGATCGGCGGGTTCCTGGTCGGCTCGGTCGGCCTGGCCGTCGTGGCGCACGCAGAGTGCCCCGTGGTCCTGGTCCGTGCCGGTGAACAGGCGGCGGACGAGCACGAGAACGACCCAGCGGGAGTTCCGTCGGCCGCTACGCGGTACCGACCGGTCGTGCTCGGTCTCGACGTCGACAACCTCGATGCCTCGGCGATCGAGTTCGCCTTCGACGCGGCCGCCCGGCGCGACACCGGCCTGAGGGCCGTGCACGGGTGGAACCTGCCTGCCTACTACGTCGACGGTCCGACCACCGACCTGGCACGGTACGACCACGTCGCCCGTCGGCACGCCTCCGCGCTCGCCGAGGCACTGAGTCTCTGGCGGCAGAAGTACCCATCCGTCGAAGTGGTCGAGGAGTCCCGCCCGGGTAGCCCGGCGAGCCACCTGATCGACGCCTCCCATGGGGCCTCGCTGGTGGTCGTCGGACGGCGGATCCGCCGCCACCCGTTCGGGGTGCACATCGGCTCCGTGACGCACGGCGTCCTGCACCACGCCACGGCCCCCGTCGCCGTCGTCGCGCACGACTGACACACCATCGATGGGCCGGACAGGAAGGCGGTAGCGGGCCGGGCATCACCGAGGTCCTCATGGCGCAGCCAGTAGGGGCGCCGTAGGGCCGAACGGTCCCTGGCCGACCCCGGACGGCCCATGGGCCGCTCCAGGATCCGCTGCATGCTCGAAGTATCGAGAGGCTCGGAGGCGACCACCATGACGCACGATGTGCTCGATCGGCCCCCGGTCCACGCCCTTCTCGCCGACGGCACGACCGTGTGCATACGTCCCGTGAAGCGTCAGGACCAACAGCGGTTGCGGGGCTTCTACGAGGAGATGTCTCCGGAGAATCTGCGGCTGCGGTTCTTCGGGGCGAGTCGCCGTTCCGCCGCGATGGCCGCCGCCCGCGCCTGCGCCCCGGCACGGCCGGGCTACCGGGCCCTGCTCGCCGAGGTGCAGGGCCGGGTGATCGGTCTCGCCGAGTACGACACCGGTGGTGAGGCGGACGAGGCCGAGATCTCCGTCGCGGTAGCGGAGGGCCTGCACCATCGCGGTGTGGGCACCCTGCTCGTCGAGCACCTGGTCTCCGCGGCACGCGCGGACGGCATCACCACCTTCACGGCCGACGCGCTGGGCGAGAACCACGAGATGCTCCGGCTCTTCGCCGACCTCGGCCTGCGCACGGCCCGGCACTTCGACGGGCCGGAAGTGCGCTGCACCATCCGGCTGGACCAGGACGACGCCTACCTGTCGGCCGTCGAGAAGCGGGGCCGAGCCGCCGACGTGGCCAGCCTCCAACCGCTCTTCCGGCCCGACGCGGTCGCCGTCGTCGGCGCCGGGCGCAGGCCCGGGTCGGTGGGCCGGGCGATCCTGCACCACCTGAAGGCGGGCGGCTGCACCCGGCGCCTGTTCGCCGTGAACCCCGCCGCGACCGCGATCCTCGGCGTGCCGTGCCACCCGTCGGTCAGTGCCCTGCCCAGGACCCCGGACCTCGCGGTCCTCGCCGTGCCCGCAGCCGCCGTGCCGACCACCGCCGAGGAGTGCGGCAGTGTGGGTGTACGGGCCCTCCTGGTCGTCACCGCCGGACTCGACGCCGAGCAGGCGCGGGCGCTGATGGCGGCCTGCCGTGCGTACGGCATGCGGCTCGTGGGCCCCAACTGCCTCGGCATCTCCAACACCGACCCGGATCTGCGTCTCGACGCGACCTTCGCCGCCGACCATCCGCGTCCCGGCACCGCAGGAGTCGCCGTGCAGTCCGGCGGCGTCGGCATCGCGCTCCTCGACGGACTCTCCCGCCTCGGCATCGGCGTGTCGACCTTCGCCTCCCTCGGAGACAAGTACGACGTCAGCGGCAACGACATGCTCCAGTGGTGGGAGAGCGACGGCCGCACCGACCTCGCGCTGCTGCACCTGGAGTCGTTCGGCAACCCGCGCGCGTTCTCGCGTACGGCCCGGCGCGTGACCCGCCGTATGCCCGTGCTGACCGTGGACGCCGGCCGCACCGAGGCGGGTCGGCGGGCCGCCGCCTCGCACACGGCGGCGGCCGCCACCCGGACCATGACCCGGCAGGCGCTGTTCACGCAGGCCGGCATCACGGGCCCCCGCTCGGTCGGCGAACTCCTCGAAACGGCCGCCCTGCTGCACTCTCAGCCGCTTCCGGCGGGTACCCGTGTCGCGATCGTCACCAACGCCGGCGGCGCCGGAGTGCTGGCCGCCGACGCCTGCTCGGAGGCCGGGCTTGCGCTGCCGTCGTTCGGCGATGAGTTGACGCATGACCTGCGCGTCGTGCTGCCCGAAGGTGCGGCCGTCGGCAACCCGGCGGACGCCACGGCCGCGGTGACGGAGGAGCAGCTGGGTGAGTGGGTCGACAGGCTCATGCGCTACGGCGGCGTCGACGCGGTGCTCGTAGCCCTGGTGCCCACCGCGGTGGCCGCGGCGACGGGCGACGACCTGGTGCGGGGTCTTACCGGCGCGACGGGACACCGGCCCCGGCCTGTCGCCGTCGTGCGCCTGGAGCAGGACGTCCCGGTGACCCTGCTGCCGGCAGCCGACGGCGGCACGATCCCCTCCTACGCCGAGCCGCAGGCCGTTGCGCGGGCGTTGACCCATGCGGCGCGCCGTGCGGCCTGGCTTGCCCGGCCGGTCGGCACTGTGCCGGAGCTGGATGGTGTCGACGCCGAGCGGGCTCACGAGATTGCCGGGACCTACCTCGCGGCACAGCCGGAGGGTGGCTGGCTTGACCCGCGCACCTGCGCGGAACTCCTCGACTGCTACGGCATCCCGCAGATCCCGTGGGCCTGGGCGGAGACCGAGGACGACGCCGTCCTCGCGGCCCGGCGGCTGCGCGGCGCGGACGGCCGGGTGGTGATGAAGGCGTACTGGCCGGGTCTCGTGCACAAGACCGAGGAGCGTGCCGTCCACCTCGACCTCCAGGGCGACGCCCAAGTACGGGCCGCATACCGGGACTTCGAGATCCGTTTCGGTGAGCTGCTGACCGGCGTGGTCGTCCAGCCGCTGGCCGCGCGCGGCACCGAGCTGTTCGGCGGCGTCGTCCAGGACGAAGTGTTCGGACCGCTCGTCCTTTTCGGGCTCGGCGGCACGGCTACGGAGGTACTGGCCGACCACGCGGCCCGGCTCGCCCCGCTCACCGATCACGACGTGCACGATTTGATCACGTCCCCGCGCTGTGCACCGCTGCTCCTCGGCTCGCGCGGCGGTCTGCCCCTCGACCTTCCGGGGCTGGAGCAACTACTTCTGCGCCTGTCGCGGATGGCGAGCGACCTGCCGCAGCTCGCGGAGGCCGACTTCAACCCGGTCCTCGCGACACCTGAAACTGTCACCGTGCTCGACGCCCGTTTGTGCCTGCTGCCACGCCGGTCCCAGGACCCCTGTCTGCGCCGACTCCGCTGAGTCAGCCGCGTCGGCCGAGCCAGCCGAGGAGGACCACCATGAAACACAACAAGGTTGGCTCCGTCATGGCCATGGACGTGGTCCGGGCCGAGTACGGAACACCGTTCAAGGAGGTGGCCCGGCTGCTCGCGGACCACCGGATCAGCGGACTGCCCGTCGTGGACGAGGACGACCGGGTCATCGGCGTCATCTCGGAAACCGACCTGATGGCCCACCAGGCAGCCACCCCCGACCCGCACGCGCCGCACCGGCGCCTCCGGTTCACCGTGCTGACGCCCGCCGTCCGGCGACGGGCGGCCAAGGTGACGGCGCGTACCGCCGGTCGGCTGATGAGCGCGCCGCCGGTCACCGTGCACGCCGACGACTCCATCATCGAGGCTGCGCGGACCATGGCCCAGCGGCATGTGGAGAGGCTGCCGGTACTCGATGAGGAGAACCGACTGGTCGGCATCGTCACCCGCCGCGACCTGCTCCAGGTCTTCCTGCGGCCTGACGCGGAGATCCGCACTGAGGTGATCGACGAGGTCCTGGTACGTGCGCTGTGGCTGGCGCCGCGCAGCATCGACGTCTCCGTCGCGGAGGGCGTGGTCACGCTCTCGGGTCAGCTGGAACGCAAGAGCGAGACGGAGATCGCCGTTTCCATGACCCGGCAGATCGACGGTGTGGTCGCCGTCGTCGACGAGCTCACCTGGCGCATGGACGACGCCCATCCGCGGCCGGACCAACAGTCGCTGCACGGCGTGGCCGACGACTGGCTGCGCGAAAAGTGAGAGGAGATGGACCACCATGCCTACGAACGTGCTGGTCGCCTACGGAACGACAAACGGATCGACCGCGGAGATCGCTGAGACCGTCGCCGAGGTCCTGCGCAAGGAAGGGCTGGCGGCCGAGGCGCGTCCGGCCCGGTCCGTGCCGAGCGCGACGTCCTACGACGCCGTCGTCGTCGGCGGCGGGCTGTACGCCGGGCGCTGGCACAAGGACGCCCGCCGCTTCGTCCGGCGCCACGGCAAGGCCCTGGCCGAACGCCCGCTGTGGTTCTTCAGCAGCGGCCCGCTCGACCCCTCGGCCTCGGAGCGGGACATCCCGCCCGTGCCCGGGGTGAAGAAGGCGATGGCCCGGCTCGACGCCAGGGAGCACGTCACCTTCGGCGGCTGCCTGCGGGAGGGCGCGAAGGGATGGGTCGCCCAGATGATCGTCCGCAACGGAAAGGGCGGGGACTTCCGCGACTTCGACCGGATCGAGACGTGGGCGGCACGGATCGGCCAGGAGCTGACGAGTTGACCGGGGCAGCGTGAGGCAAGCCTCGGTCGTTTGGTCGGCATCGGTGCCAGGACATCACCTCCGCCGTGCGAGGAGGCTGCTGGTGAGGAGCAAGGGCCGCCACAGCCGGCCCTGCGCGAGGCTGGCCGGCCCTCGGCTGCTGCCTCCCCGTGGCTCGCCGGTTCGTTGGTGCGCGCCCCACCCGCCTGCTGTTGCTCATCGGGCCGCACTCCCTCGCCGTGGTCCAGCCGGTCAAGCCTCACCTGGCCGTCGGCGGAGCTGTGACGGGCCGACGGGGAGGCACGGGCGCAGTGCCGGTCGCTGTTTGCACGGGTTCTCGAAGGGGATCAACGGATCCTCCACCGAGCGAGCGCGGTCTGCCCGCCGTGCCGTTGTCAGCGTTCGTGGTCGGCGTCTCGGCCACGCCCTCGGGCAGGCACGGGAGCACTTCGAAGACTCCCGCCAGACCGACATGCCGGAGGATCCGCCGGAAACCGGTGCTGTCGGTGACCAGGCGGAGTCGGCCATGCCGTGCCACGACCCGGTTCCGTGCCCGGCACAGGACCCCCAGCCCGGCACAGTCCATGAAGGACACCGGGCGCAGGTCCAGTACCAGGTTGGGGCAGGGAGCGGCAGTCAGCCTGTCGAGGCGTGCCGCCAGTCCCGGTGCCGTGAGCAGGTCGATCTCGCCTCGCACTGTCACGACGGCGGTCCCGTCGGCGGTGCGCTCCGTGGGATGCAGGGTGGACCCGATGGGGATGTCGGACATGGTGCCAGCAAAGCGGGGCGAATGGCGCGGGCGGTAGGGCCGACCGGTCCAGGTACCCAGGTCGGAGGGCCTTCCCCCTGCGGTCGCGGACCGGCCGCTGGGGTAAGGCCCTCGTCCGGCCGACCGACAGGGCCGACCGGCTCAAGCGCCTTCCCGCCGTGCACGGCAATCTGGGTATACGAGGCATTTTCGTCATTGTGTCGTAGTGGGAAGGTGGGAACGCCATGAAGGGCTATGTCTTCCACGGCCCCGGACAGTCCGCTTGGGAGGATGTCCCGGACCCCGGTATCAAGGAGGCGACCGACGCGATCGTGCGTGTCGACGCCGTCACCATCTGCGGTACGGACCTGCATATCCTCAAGGGCGACGTTCCCGAGGTGCGCCCCGGCACGGTGCTGGGGCACGAGGCGGTCGGCGAGATCGTAGAGGTCGGCGGTGACGTGCGGACCGTCCGGCCGGGGGACCGGGTGCTGGCCTCATGCATCACCGCCTGTGGTCGCTGCCGGTACTGCCGGGAGGGTACGTACGGGCAGTGCCAGGGCGGCGGAGGCTGGATCCTTGGCCACCTGATCGACGGCACACAGGCCGAGTACGTCCGTGTGCCATACGCGGACCTGTCCGTGCACCCGCTGCCCGGCGCCCTGGACAGCAAGGACGCCGTGCTCCTGGCCGACATCTTCCCGACCGCCTACGAGGTGGGCGTGCTCAACGGGCACGTACGGCCCGGGGACACCGTCGCGGTCGTGGGCGCCGGTCCCATCGGGCTCGCGGCGATCGCCACGGCCCGGCTGTTCGCGCCGGAGCGGATTGTTGCCGTGGACCTGGCCGCTTCCCGGCTGGACGCCGCCAGGCAGCTCGGTGCGGACGCGGTGGCGGATGCTCGGGAGGCCCCCGAGCAGCTGATCGCGGACCTCACCGACGGGCTGGGCGCGGATGTGGCCGTCGAGGCCGTCGGCGTTCCGGAGACATTTGAGCTGTGCACCCGCGTGGTGCGACCTGGCGGTCACGTGGCCAACGTCGGTGTGCACGGCAGGCCCGCGACCCTGCACCTGGAAGACCTGTGGATCAAGAACGTGACGATCACCACCGGCCTGGTGGACACGTACTCCACCCCCACCCTGCTGCGGATGGCGGCCGCCGGCCGACTGCCCACCGAGCAACTGGTTACGCACACCTTCCCGCTCGACCACATGGAGGAGGCGTACGACGTCTTCGCGAAGGCCGCCGACACGGGTGCGCTCAAGGTCGTGCTCGGCGGGGAACAACACGAGGAGCTCGTCCCCGCCGGGGCGGCCTGACGAACGAGAGAGGTGAGGGGGCGTGACCGAGGTGCCAGCGTCGTATGCCGGGGAAGGCGCCAGTGGGTGGCCTCGGGCGCCTTCCTCAGGCCGGCCGGAGCACGGGAGACACCGAGCTGACCGATGTGTCGGGGCGTCGTGCGCGGCGCGGTTCACAGGATGATCGCGCCGCTGACGACGCGGTAGGCGGAGAAGAAGGCCGCCTCCACATCATCGCGGGAGAAGCCCCAGGTGGTCTGGGTCAGGTCGTTCGTGCCGAAGGAGAAGAACTCGGCCTCTTCGGCGATCCGGCCGGCCGTGAGCGCGGCCCTGGGCAGCTCGATCATCGTGCCGACCGGGCAGTGCACAGGGGTGCCGGACTCTTCGGAGACCTCGGCCAGCACCTGCTCCACTTCACCGCGGACGAGCCGGAGTTCAGTGACGTCCCCGACGAGTGGCACCATGATCTGGGCCAGGGGATTGCCGCCGGCCCGGGTGCGTTCCACGACCGCTTCGGCGATGGCCCGCACCTGCATGGCGACCAGCCCGGGGACTACCAGGCCGAGGCGTACGCCGCGCAGGCCGAGCATCGGGTTGTTCTCGTGCATGCGGCGTACGGCGCCAAGCAGTTCGGCGTCACGCGGGTCCGGCCGCTCACCTCGTGCTTCGGCGGCACCGGCGCGGACGGCGAGCTCCGTCTGGTCGGGCAGGAACTCGTGCAGCGGCGGATCGAGTAGACGGATGGTGACCGGCAGGCTGTCCATCGCCTCCAGCATGCCGACGAAGTCCTGCCGCTGGAGGGGGAGCAGGGCGGCGAGCGCCCGGTCCCGCTCGGTGTCCGGGCGGGCCAGGATCATCTTTTCGACCAGCTTGCGGCGCTCGCCGAGGAACATGTGCTCGGTGCGGCACAGGCCGATGCCCTGCGCGCCGAACCGGCGGGCGCGGGCCGCGTCCTTGGGTGTGTCGGCGTTGGCCCGTACCTCCAATCGCCGCATTCCATCGGCGTGTTGCAGAGCGGCGGCCACCGCGGCCACCACACCGGCGGAGCGCTCACCGGTCTCCAGGTACCGCATGACCGCGGAGTCGACCAGTGGGGCGGCCCCCGCGTACACCGACCCGGTGGAGCCGTCGACCGAGGTCACGGTGGCCTGCTCGACGACGGTTCCGTCGCGCGTGGTGAAGCGCCGGGCCGGGGTGTCCACAGAGAGTTCGTCGGCGCCGCACACGCAGACCTTGCCCATGCCGCGTGCGACAACGGCGGCATGCGACGTCTTGCCGCCGCGGCTGGTCAGTACGGCCTGGGCGGCGACCATGCCGGCGAGGTCGTCGGGTGTGGTTTCCTGGCGGACGAGCACCACTTTCTCGCCGGCCGCGGCCCGCCGTACTGCCTCGGGGGAATCGAAGACCGCCGCACCGACCGCGGCACCTGGCGAGGCCGGGATGCCGTGGGCGAGCGGGTCGCCGGTCGCGGAGGTGTCGAAGCGCGGGAACATCAGCCGGGCCAACCCGTCACCACTGACTCGGGCCAGCCCCTCTTCACGGGTGATCAGTCCTTCGTCGGCCAGCTCGGCGGCAATCGTGAACGCGGCCTCGGCGGTGCGTTTGCCAACTCGGGTCTGCAGCATCCAGAGGGTGCCGCGTTCGATGGTGAACTCGATGTCGCACAGGTCCCGGTAGTGCCGCTCCAGCGTGCGCATGTGCTCGCGCAGTTCCTGGTACGAGCGGGGGTCCAGGCGTGCCAGTTCGGCGAGGGGCACAGTGTTACGGATGCCGGCGACGACGTCCTCGCCCTGCGCGTTGGGCAGGTAGTCGCCATACAGGCCGGGGCGTCCGGTGGCCGGGTCGCGGGTGAAGGCGACGCCGCTGCCGGAGTCGGGGCCGAGATTGCCGAAGACCATGCGCTGCACGGTGACGGCGGTGCCCAGGTCGTCGGGGATGTGTTCGCGGCGGCGGTAGAGGCGGGTGCGTTCGCCGTTCCAGGAGCGGAAGACCGCGAGGATCGCACGGCGCAGCTGCTCGGCAGGGGACTGGGGGAAGTAGTCGCCGGTTTCCTCGTGGATGAGCCGCTTGTACGCCTCGACGAGTTCGGCGAGGTCGGCGGCGTCCAGGTGCAGATCGTCGGGGGCACCCCGCAGTTCCTTCCGCCGGGTCATCATCCGGTCGAACAGTGCCCCGTCCACGCCCATGACCGTGCTGCCGAACATCTGGATGAGGCGGCGGTAGGAGTCCCAGGCGAAGCGTTCGTTCCCCGAAACCTTGGCCAGGCCCAGGACGGAGTCGTCATTGAGGCCGATGTCCAGGACCGTCTCCATCATGCCGGGCATGGAGAAGCGAGCCCCGGAGCGCACGGACACCAGCAATGGGTCGTCCGGCTGACCGAGGCGACGTCCGGCGTCGGACTCGATGGCCGACAGTCGTTGGGATACCTCCCGGGACATGCCCTCGGGTTCGGCACCGGTGGCCAGGAAGGCCCGGCACGCCTCGGTGGACACGATGAATCCGGGCGGGACCGGCAGGCCCAGCCGGGTCATCTCGGCGAGGTTCGCGCCCTTGCCGCCGAGCAGGCCGGCCAGGTCACGGCCGCCCTCGGTGAAGTCGTACACATAACGGACCATGACACCGCGCTCCTTGGCTCAGCAGCTCCCATCACAACTGTGTGGCTTCCTCCCTTCCAGGGTCGGACGGTCGTTTTTGTACAGGCAGGTGCCGCCCGACCCTGTTGGTGGGGCCGGTCGGCCCATTTGCGTGTCCACCGGACTGGAAGCCGATCCGAAGGCCGGACAGAAGCCCCCCGAGCGAGCCGCCTGGGCCCCGCGCCCGTCGAGTGGCCACTGTGGATCGAACGGAGGGAGGCTGGAAGGAGGTGGTCCATGTTGCCCCGACGGCTGTTTTCGATCGCCGAGAAGGCCACGACCAGGCGAGCGGGGTGACCAGCGGATGGGAGAAAGCCCATGAAGGTCGGAGTGCTGACCGGTGGCGGTGACTGCCCCGGCCTCAACGCCGTGATCCGCAGTGTCGTCCGCAAAGGCGTCCAGGAATACGCCGTCGACTTCGTCGGCGTGCGGGACGGCTGGCTCGGATTGCTCCAGGGTGATGTCATGCCGCTGGACATCTCCAACGTGCGGGGAATTCTTCCTCGCGGCGGGACCATCCTCGGCTCCTCCCGCACCAACCCGTTCAAGCACGAGGACGGGCTGCGACGCGTGCAGGACACCCTTGCTGCGCACGACGTGGACGCGCTCGTAGTGATCGGCGGCGAGGATACGCTCGGCGTTGCCACCGAGCTGAGCCGGCAGGGGATCCAGCTGGTCGGTGTGCCGAAGACCATCGACAATGACGTCTCCGGCACTGACTACACCTTCGGTTTCAACACGGCCGTCGGTATCGCGACGGAGGCCATCGACCGGCTCCACACCACAGCCGAGTCACACATGCGCGCCCTGGTGGTGGAGGTGATGGGGCGGCACTCCGGATGGATCGCCCTGCACGCCGGCATCGCGGGCGGCGGCAACGTGATCCTCATCCCAGAGCGACCGTTCGACATCGATCAGGTCTGTGAGCAGGTGAAGAGCCGGTTCAAGATCAACTATGCGCCGATCGTCGTCGTGGCCGAAGGAGCCGTCCCCAAAGAGGGGCAGATGGTCCTCAAGGATCGGTCGCTGGACGAGTTCGGCCACGTGCGGCTGTCCGGCATCGGTGAATGGCTGGCCCAGGAGATCTCGGCACGCACCGGGAAGGATGCCCGCACCACGGTGCTGGGTCACATCCAGCGCGGCGGCACCCCGAGCGCCTTCGACCGGTGGCTGGCCACGCGCTTCGGGCTGCACGCCATCGACGCGGTCAAGGACGGCGACTTCGGCGTCATGGTCGCCCTGCAGGGCACCCGCATCGTCCGCCTGCCCCTTGCCGATGCCACAGAGAAGACCAAGCTGGTCGATCCGTCCCTGTACGACGAGTTCGAGGTGTTCTTCGGCTGACCGGCCCCCATACTCACCGGAATCGCCACCGGACCTCAGGCCGGCCGCTATCCGGCGTGCGGGACGACCGCCACCGGGCAGCGGGCGTGGTGCAGTACGGCGTGCGTGACCGGGCCCAGTCGGCCTTCGGCCGCCTGGGGATCGGTGCGGCGCCCCACGACGAGCAGGTCCGCACCCCGCGACGCGTTCAAGAGCGCTTCCGCGGGATGCAGCAGTACGACATCGGTGCGGGCCGTCACACGGGGGTGCTTCTCCTGCCACGCGCGCACCGCGTCGGAGAGCCGCAAGACCTCCTGGTCCTCCCATGTCGCCCGGTCCTCCTCGGTCACCACCAGCGTCTGCGGAGAGACGGCCTCGGCAGGAAACGCCCATGCCTGCACCACCCGGAGGAGTGCTCCGCGTGCCTCCGCGGCCGAGAACGCGAAGTCCGCCGCCTCACCCACCGGGTGATGCGCGTCGAACCCCACCACGACCGGCGAAGCACCGCGTGCCGCGTGCATCACTTCGCCGAAGGGGCCGGGTCGGTGGGGAATCAACACGACGGGGCACGGGGCTGCCGCGGCCATCCGCAGGGCCACCGAGCCGACCGCGAGGCCGTCGAAGCCGCCCGTGCCCCGTGTGCCGAGGACGAGGAGCTCGGCATCGCGGGCCGCGGCGAGGAGGGCCTCGGCCGGGGCGTCATCACTTTGCTCGGCCCGCACCTCGACATCCGGGTGGAGGTCGCCGAGGGCGTCGGCCACCTGCCGGAGCACCCGCGCACCCATGTGCTTCAGCCTGTCCAGGGCCGGGCCCGGTACGGTCGCTCCCGGAAGCGGTGGAGAGGCGTGGAACAGACGCAGCGGAACGTCGCGCAGCGCGGCCTCCCGCGCCGCCCAGTCGGCCGCCGCCGAGCTGCGCTCGGACCCGTCGATACCCACCAGCACAGGGTGACTCATCGCGTCCTCCTTCGCCCGGCCTGCATCTCCATGGCCGCCACACGGCCCGTGTCTCCTGTCTTCCACTGTTCCACGCCAGGACCGCTCAGGCGTCCGGACCGGATGTGGGTGAAACGGCGCGCACGGACTCACATGAGCCCGGCGGTTGCGGGAACCCGGGCCCCACCTCCGCACTTCCGAACGACCGGAGAGGCGAGCCGATGACCGACATCCAAGGCTTGCTCGGCGACGAGGCCAAGAACCTGCTGACCCATACGGCCCAGGGGATCCCCAAGGAGGACCTGGTACTGCCGGGTCACGACTTCGTCGGCCGGATCGTCGCCGCGACCGACCGCTCGCCCCGGGTGCTGCGCAACCTGCAGTCCCTCTTCGACCACGGCCGTCTGGCCGGAACCGGGTACGTGTCGATCCTGCCGGTCGACCAGGGCATCGAGCACTCCGCGGCATCGGCGTTCGCCGCGAACCCTCGCTACCTCGACCCGAGTAACATCGTCGAACTCGCCATCGAGGGCGGCTGCAACGCAGTGGCCAGCACACTCGGCGTGCTCGGTGCCGTGGCGCGGCGCTACGCGCACAAGATCCCGTTCATCGTGAAGCTCAACCACAACGAACTGTTGACCTACCCGAACCACTACGACCAGATCATGTTCGGCAACGTCGAGCAGTGCTTCGACGTCGGCGCAGCCGGTGTCGGCGCCACGGTCTACTTCGGCTCGGAGCAGTCGGACCGCCAGTTGCAGGAAGCCAGCGAAGTCTTCGCGCGGGCCCATGAATTGGGCATGTTCACCGTGCTGTGGTGCTACCTGCGCAACCCGGCGTTCAAGAAGGACGGCGTGGACTACTCGGTGTCGGCCGACCTCACCGGCCAGGCCAACCACCTCGGCGTGACCATCGAGGCCGACATCGTCAAGCAGAAGCAGCCGGAGAACAACGGCGGCTACCCCGCACTGGACTTCGGCAGGACCGACAAGCTCCTCTACGAGAGGCTCACCACCGATCATCCGATCGACCTCACCCGCTGGCAGGCGGCCAACTGTTACATGGGCCGGGTCGGTCTGATCAACAGCGGCGGTGCATCGGCCGGCAAAGGGGACCTTGCCCAGGCCGTACGGACAGCGGTGATCAACAAGCGGGCCGGCGGCACCGGCCTCATCACCGGCCGCAAAGCCTTTCAGCGGCCCACCAGCGAGGGTATCGAGCTACTTCACGCCGTTCAGGACGTCTACCTCGACGACAGCATCAGCGTGGCGTGACCGGGGACAGCGGTCCCGAACGCCACCTCGGCCTCCTCGGGTATCTGGCGGCATGGGCCGAACGTCCCCGACAGGGAGCGAACAGCCCCTCCAGACCAGCTCCCGTCGGGTGCGACGGTGAGAGAGCGTCTGCAGGCTCCCTGATAGCGAGGCGGTGGAACGATGACGCAGGAACGTCCCTTGGTCGTGGGTGTCGACGGATCGGATGGTTGCCTGGTGGCGGTCGACTGGGCGGTGGACGAGGCCACCCGGCACGGGCTTCCGCTGCGGTTGGTTTACGCCTCTCTGTGGGAGCGCTACGAGGGCATCACACCGTCGGTGAGTCGGGAACGCCCGTCGGAGCGGATACTGGCCGAGCACATCGTCGCCTCCGCGGCGGAGCGCGCCCGGCGGCGCAACCCTGACGTGAAGGTATCCACCGACGTCCTTCGGGCCGAAGCTGCCGACGCGCTTCTGCAGGAGGGCAGCAACGCCTCCGCCCTCATCACCGGGGCGCGGGGCCGCGGTGAGTTGAAGGGCGTACTGCTCGGCTCCGTCGGTCTGACCGTCGCGGCTCGCGCACACTGCCCGGTGATCGTGGTCCGCGGTGACAAGGCCGGCCTGGCCGGTTCACACGAGCGGATCCTCCTCGGTTCCGGGGACCCCGCTGCCAGTGGGGAAGCGGCGTGGTTCGCCTTCCGTGAGGCCGACGCCCGCGGGTGCACCCTCGACGTGGTCCGGGCCTGGCGCAACCCCGCACATGAGACCGCCGACACTGGCGCGCTCGCCGAGGCCCCCGCCCGGTACCACGAGGAGTGGGCCCGCGCTCAGCTCGACGAACTGCTCCGCGAGCCGATGGTCGCCCACCCCGATGTGCGGGTGCGTCATACGACGGTCGAGGGTCCGGCCCGCAAGGTGCTGGTGCACCGCTCGGGCGCGGCCGACCTCGTGATCGTCGGAGCGCGCCGCGGGCATGGCCACTTCGGGCTCCAACTGGGCAGAGTGGCTCGCACACTCCTGCACCACGCCCAGTGTCCCGTGGCGGTCGTGCCGCAGCGGGGGTGAGCACGGCGGCGTCGGGAAATGCGCCAAGGGAGCGTTACGCCTGGTCGGCCCCTCGGCTTCCAAACGAGCCGTCGTTCCACTCAGCGCGGCCATTCCACCGTCGAACCGCCACGCAGCTTGCCCGAACGGCCCAGGTGGAACGCAACACCGTTGTGCTGGACATGGCGAGTCCTCGCCTGCCGCCAGACGGTCACTGCCGCTCCTTTCCGCGGACCAAGGCGACCGGGCAGTGTGCGTGGTGCAGCAGAGCCTGGCTCACCGAGCCGAGCAACAGTCCCGCGAAGCCGCCGCGGCCGCGGGCACCGGCCACGACCAACTGCGCGTCCCGGCTGGCCTCGATCAGTGCCGGGCGAACCCGCGAGCGGACCAAGCGCAGCTGGACAGTGACCCGGGGATGGCGCTCCTGCCACGGAGACAGCGTCTCGTCCAGCAACCGCTGCTCGTCCTCGCGGAGCCGCTCGATGTTCACCATCACGTTCAGAGGATCACCAGGACCCTCGGAGGCCCGCTCGCTCCGGGTGTTCCACACATGCAGCGCCACGAGGTCCACTCCGCGCAGCGACGCCTCGGCGAAGGCGAACTCGACCGCTTCCTCGCCCGCCGGGGAGCCATCGACCGTCAGCAGTACGGGGCCGCGCGGGTCCGGTCGGCCACGTACCACCAGCACGGGGCAGCGGCCGTGCGCGGCCAGGTGTACGGCGGTGGAACCGAGCAGGAGGCTGCCGAACGCGCCCAGTCCACGGCTGCCGACCACGACGAGCGAGGCGGTGCGCGACTCGATCTCCAGCACCATCAGCGGCTCACCGACCGTGACCTCTCGCGTTGTCTCCACCTGCGGCGCGGCTTCGCGGGCCCGCTGCTCGGCCTTGATCAGAGTTCCGTCCACCAGCTCGCGCATCCCTGCCGCGGCCGGATTCCACGGGGGGCCGCCGGATGGCACGCGCATCGACGGCCACCCGAAGGCGTGCACCAGCCGCAGCCCCACACCGCGCAGGCCGGCCTCGTGTGCCGCGGCCTCCACCGCGTCCAGGCTCGACGACGACCCGTCCACTCCCACAACGACCGGGTTCGCCACGAGACACCTCCTTCTCACCCGCTGCCGGTCAACCGGACTGACGCTCGGATCGGGGCGCCAGGCGCACGGCTTCACTCTTTCCAGCCTTCACCACCCTGCGACGCCCCGCATCGTGCGACTGACACCTCGCTGCACTGCCCGATCCGGCCACTGAGCTTGGCGCCGCGAGGAACCGAGCCATCAGGGCACACGTCCGCGTAGCCGTGGCGTGGCGCCACTCGACGGCAAGGGTGAGGCTGGAAGGACAGGAAACGGACGGTCGGCGCGGAGATCTCCTGGAGGTGCCATGGCTGGTGCGGACGGGCGTCGGCCGATCGTGGTGGGCGTCGACCCCGACCCTTCGAAGCGGCTGGCCCTCGCCTGGGCCGCCGACGAGGCGGAGCGGCGTGACGTGCCGCTGCGGCTCGTCCACGCCCAGGGCGTGCCGACCGGCGGATACCGGTCGGGGGAGGCGCGGCCGTCCTGGGAGGAGTGGAACCGGGCCCTGCACGGCCTGGGTGATCAGGTGCTCAAGGATGCGGTCGCCTTCGTCGAGTCCAGGCGGCCGGCGGTGGAAGTGTCGACGCTGCTGGCGGAGGGAGAGCCGGCGTGGGTCCTGCGCGAGGAGGCGCGGAACGCCGCCCTGGTCGTGGTGGGCTCCTGGCACCTGAGCAGGCGGCGCGAGATGTTCTCCTCCGCCTCTGTGGCGCTCCCGCTCAGCGCCCACGCTCCCTGCCCGGTCGCGGTCGTGCCGGACCCTGAGCACGTGACCCAGCAGCCCGCGTACTTCGTCGTCGGCGTCGACGGCAGTCCGCATTCGGCCTCGGCGGTGGACGTGGCGTTCGAGGAGGCGGCCCTGCGCGGAGCGCTCCTGCGAGCCCTGTACGTGTGGCATCCGCCGCTCCTCGGGGTTCTCGACGAGGACGCGGCGGTGCAGGAGTGTCGTCGTGTGCTGTCGGAGACGGTCGCGGGCCGCACCGCGACGCACCCGGAAGTGGAGCTGCACCACGAAGTCGTCCAGGGACACCCGGTGCAGGCACTGACGGAAGCCTCGGAACACGCCCTGGGCCTGGTCGTGGGAACCCGGGGTCACGGCGGCTTCACGGGCATGCTGCTGGGCTCGGTGAGTCAGGGCGTTCTCCACCATGCTCGCTGCCCCGTCATCACGGTCCCGGCGTGAGACGGCGGACGTCGCGGGGCTTCTGCCCCGGACGGCCGCGCTCTCGCCGGTCGGTCGGTCACACGATGAGGGAGCAACGCCGGTCATGGGCGGCGAACCGGCCAGACGTCCGCCGAGTTCCCCGGAGTCCGCTGGAGTCCGTGATGACAGCCTTGGCCAAGGCCCCCCGCGCGACCCGGCCGGTCACAGCGGCGACGACGACGTCACCGCACGGGATCGGATGATGCGCACCGGTACGGACCCCCTGGTACCGGGCGGAGGGAGGGACGAGGCGGTCGGTGCCACGTCCGGCTCCGGTCCGCGTCCCCCGGTACCCGAACTCCCCGCCGAAGCGTCGGACACCTCGGAGCCGCGCAGCCTGCCGGTACGGGCCCGGGTGGCGAGGTCTTTCAGAGCGTTCATCAGCTGCGGGAGCGCCAGGGTGTCGGCGTGGTGCAGCGCGGGGGCGACGAGCCCTCCGCCGCGCAGGGACACGGCCACGCCGAGGTGCACGCCGTCGCCTGCCGTGAAGTGGTCGTCGGTCCAGAAGCCGTTGAACTCCGGGACCTCAGTGGCTGCCAAAGCCGCCGCCTTGAGCAACAGGGCCGCGGAGAGCAGCCGTTCACCGACCGGGCTGCGTCGGTTGTGCTCGTGCAGCCAGGCCATCGCGGAGGCCATGTCCACGGTGGTGGAGAGGTAGTAGTGGGGGATGTCCCGGCTGGCGCGGGTCATCAGGCGGGCGATCGCCTGGCGCATCGCCGCCGGCCGGTCTTCGGACGGACGGGCGGCCGAGGGCCGTACAGGGGAAGGACGTACCGGGGTGACGCCCGCGTGCGCGGGTGGGGCCGCCGGGCCCGGGGCTGCCTGACGTACGTCCGCGGCACGGACGGCTGACTCCCTGCCCGTCCCCGTCACCGTGGCCAGATCCACGCCCAGTTCGGCGGCGAGCCGCCGGGCGAGGGGGGTGGCCCGCACACGCGGTGCCTTGGTGCCGGCTCGGGCGGCTGCCGCATGCTCGACATCGATCCGGGTGACGCGTCCTCCTGGTCCGGAGCCGTGCAGCGTCTCCAGGTCGACGCCGCTGTGCTGTGCGAGGTGCCGGACCAGAGGACCCGCCTCGATGTGGTCGCGCGGGCGAACGGCGGAAGGTACCGGAACCGGGGTGGGTTCGGGTGGTGCGGAGGGATGCTCGGGGGTCGGGCCCCTTTTCGGTGCGTGACGGACCGGTCGTCGCTCCTTGGCCTCCGCGGCTTCAGCCGGGGCCTCGGGCTTCCCGAGCTTCGGCGGCTTCCCTGGTTGCTCCGGTTTCCCGGGCTTCGCCGCCGTCGGCCCGATGAGCGCGAGCGGCGTCCCCACCGGCACGGTCGTGCCGGGATCGACGAGCAGCTCCGTCATGGTCCCGGTGTCGAAGCACTCCACCTCGATCGTCGACTTCGCGGTTTCGACGACCGCGACCGGATCGCCCTTGTGGACGAGGTCACCGGGCCCCACCAGCCATTCCAGGAGCGTGCCCTCATCCATGTCCGCGCCGAGGGACGGCATGGTGAACTCGGACATGATCAGTCCACCGCCCTGTGGCGGCCGCGACGATGCCGGCGGCCTGTGGCAGGGCGGCCTCCTCCAACTGCCGGGCGTACGGCATGGGCACCTCTGCGCTGCACACCCGCTCGACGGGAGCGTCCAGGTCGTAGAACGACCCTTCGGTGATGCGGGCGGACACCTCGGCGGCGAGGCTTCCCGTGCGCCATGCCTCGTCGACGACCACGGCACGGTGAGTACGGGCCACGGAAGCGGTGATGGCCGCGTCGTCAAGGGGACGCAGCGTGCGCAGGTCGATCACCTCCGCGCTGATGCCCTCGGCCGCCAACTGGTCCGCCGCCGCGAGGGCCTTGAGCAGCGAACCGCCGTATGTGATCAGGGAGATGTCGGTGCCGGGGCGGCGGATCGCGGCGTGGTCCAGGTCCACGGGTTCGGTCGGCGGCTGGAGTTCGCCGGAGACGTTGTACAGGCTGCCGTGCTCGAAGATCAGTACGGGGTCGGGGTCGGGGTCCGCGAGCGCCAGGGCCAGCATGTGGCGTGCGTCCTCCAGGGTGGCGGGGGTGAGGACGCGGATGCCGGGGATGTGCGCGTACCAGCCTTCCAGGCTGTGGGAGTGCTGGGCGCCGAGTTGCCGTCCGGCACCCGTGGTCATGCGGATGACCAGCGGCACGGGCAATTGGCCGCCCGACATGTGCAGCAGGGTGGCGGCGTTGTTGAGGATCTGATCGAGGGCGAGCAGGCTGAAGTTGACGGTCATGATCTCGACGATGGGCCGCAGCCCGGCGGGGCGGCGCCGATGCCGGCGCCCACGAACGCGGACTCCGACAGGGGGGTGTCACGGACGCGTTCGGGTCCGAACTCCTCCAGCAGGCCGAGGCTGACGCCGAAGCATCCGCCGTAGCGGCCCACGTCCTCGCCCATCAAGAAGACTCGCTCGTCGGAGGCCAGCGCCTCCCGCAGTGCCTCGCGCATCGCCTCCCGGTAAGTCGTCTTCGCCTCCTGTGTCGGGTCGGCACCCATGGTCAACTCACCGCCTCCGGTGGGGAACTGGTGACGTGGCGGAGCAGGTGCTCGACCGGCTCCTCTGGCGCCTGTTCGGCCGCTTCGACGGCGTGGTCGATCTCGTCGGCGATCCGCTGCTCGATCCGGGCGAGCTTCTTGTCGCCCAGCTCACCGTTCTCGCGCATGCGGTCCATGAGCAGGCTGATCGGGTCCCGGGACTTCCACTGCTCGATCTCCCCCTTCTGGCGATACCGGTCAGGGTCGTACATGGAGTGGGCGCGGAAGCGGTAGGTACGCAGTTCCAGGAAGTGCGGTCCGGTGCCGGCCCGGATGCCCTCCACTGCCTGCCGGGCGGCCTGCTCGACGGCCTCGACGTCCATGCCGTCCACGGCCCAGGCGACCATGCCGTAGGAGGCGGCGCGCATGGCCAGGTCGGTCTGTGCCTCGTGCCGTTCGAGGGCCGTCCCCATCGCGTACAGGTTGTTCTCGCAGACGAGCAGCAGGGGCAGCTTCCACAGCGCCGCCAGGTTCGCGGTCTCGTGGAACTCGCCCTCGGCGAAGGCTCCGTCGCCGAAGAAGCAGCAGGTGACATTGGCCCGTTCGCGCATGCGGTCGGCGAGCGAGAGGCCGGCGGCCAGGGGGAGTCCGCCGGCGACGATGGCGTTGCCGCCGTAGAAGCGGCGGCTCGCGTCGAACAGGTGCATGGATCCGCCGCGGCCTCCGCTGCACCCCGTCGTCCTGCCGTACATCTCGGCCATGACGGCCTCGGCCGTGATTCCGCGGGCCAGGGCGTGGCCGTGTTCTCGGTATGTGGAGACGACCGCGTCCTCGGGTGTCAGTGTCTCGTTGACGCCGGCCAGCCCGGCCGCAGCGCCAACTCGCCTTCGACACCGGGGTCTTGTACCTCCGTGACTCTGCCGTCGGTGACCAACGCCCGACCGTTCTCACCCTGCTTCAGCACAGCCGTCTCGACACCGGGCAGCGGCCGTCCCATCGATCCGGGCCGGATCTCGCACGCCGCGAAGTTCGCGATCATGATGCAGCCGGTCTCCGTCTGCCACCAGTTGTCGTGCACCGGTAGTCCCAGCACGTCCCGGCCCCACACGACGGCCTCTGGGTTGAGGGGCTCGCCGACGGAGGCGATGAAGCGCAGCGCCGACAGGTCGTAGGAGCGCGGCAAGTCGTATGGGCCCTGTCGCGGGGTTGCGCGCATGAGCATGCGCAGGGCCGTGGGCGCGGGTACCAGACGGTGACCCGTTGTTCGCCGAGGATCCGGTACCAGCGCCGGGCGTCGTAGTCGCCCTCGTCGACGACGACCGTCACGCCGTGGACGAGCGGGGCAATGATCCCGTACGACATGCCGGTGACCCAGCCGGGGTCGGCGGTGCACCAGTACACGTCCTCGGGGTGCAGGTCGAGCGCGTACGCGGCCGTGGCGTGGTGCGCGACCACCGCCTCGTGGACATGGACCGCGCCCTTGGGGGTGCCGGTGGTACCGCTGGTGAAGTGCAGAAGGGCCATGTCCTCGGGCCCGGTCGGCGGGATGGTGAAGGTGTCCGGGGCGGCGGACATCAGGTCGTCGAAGGAGGCCGTGGCGGGCAGGTCCTCCGCACCTGGTCCGACGATCAGCACGTGTTTCAGCCCGGAAACCGAAGCCCGGCGCTCGGCGACCTTGCGCCGGTACAGGGCCGCAGTGGTGACCAGGACCTGAGCATCGCCGAGACGCAGCCGCTGTTCCACAGGGTCAGGGCCGAAGGCGGAGAAGAGCGGGCACAGCACGCTGGTGTTCTTCAACGTGCCCAGGACCGTGGTGTACAGCTCGGGGCAGCGGCCCAGCAGGGTGAACACCCGGTCCCCGTGGCCGACGCCGAGTGACCGCAGGACGTTCGCGAAGCGGGCCGTACGGCGGGCCAGATTCGCGTACGTCACGGTGGAGACGGAGTCGTCCCGGGCCACGCACCGCAGCGCCGCCTTGTCCCCGTGATCGGACGCAGCGTGCCGGTCGACCGCCTCGTGGGCCATGTTGAGGCCGTCCCCGGGGAGCCCCGCCAGGTCGGTACGCGCCTGCGACCAGCTGAAGGCCGAGCGGGCCCGGTCGTAGTCGGTGAGACGGGGCGCAACGACCCGTGGGGCGTCCTTGTGAATCGTTTCCCAGTGCATCGGTGCTCCTCCCGGCACTGCCCCCGATATCCAGGGTCGCCGAGCCCGGTCCGCGCTGCACTTCGGCCGGAGGACACAGCCCGAAGGGATGGGCGCCGACCTGGGTCCGACGTCATGGAGCCGGGGGCCGCCCGCTTCTTGCGGGCCCGAATCACACGGTGCGCGGCTCCACTCCGCTTCTCCGTGTCTCTTTGTGGCCCTCGGCTCAATTCCATGGCACCACCCATCACCGGGGTGTTGTAGGGCCGGACGGCACTGACCCATGGGCCGATCGGCCCGGTAGGATCCCTGCCGGGCCGGCCTCTCACTCGCGGTGCAGTACGACCTTGAGGGCACCTGTGGTGGTGCCGTCGGCGAACGCCTCGTAGGCGTCCTCCATCCGGTCGAGAGGGAAGGTGTGGGTCACCAGCCCGGAGATGGGCAGGTCCTCGTACCTCACCCGCTCCAGCAGCCACCGCGTGGAGGACGTGTCCACCTGGCCGGTGCTGATGGTCACGTTCTTGCGCCACAGGGACTCGAGATGCAGCGTCACCGGTTTGCCGTGCACCCCGATGTTGGCGATGTGCCCTCCGGTACGGACGGCGCGGGTGCCCAGAACGAAGCCGTCCGGTTCGCCCGATGCCTCGATGACCACGTCGGCACCCGGTCCCTCGGCCAGGTCGGCGATCATCTTGCCGGGCACTTCGGCGACATCGGCCCCCAGACGGGCGGCGGCTTCGAGCCGCGCGGCGGACAGGTCCACCACGATGATCCGCCGGGGGGAGTACAGCCGGGCGATGATCACCGAGGCGAGACCGACGGGACCCGCACCGACCACGACCACGGTGTCTCCCGGGCTCACGTGGCCGTTCCGTACCCCGACCTCGTAGGCCGTGGGGAGGAGCTCGGCGAGCAGGACCGCTTCATCGAGCGGGACGTTCAACGGCCGCCGGTGGGTGGAG
This sequence comes from Streptomyces sp. NPDC033131, assembly GCF_055578365.1. Lineage (NCBI taxonomy): Bacteria > Bacillati > Actinomycetota > Actinomycetes > Kitasatosporales > Streptomycetaceae > Streptomyces > Streptomyces sp. NPDC033131. Next base: position 31,592 of record NZ_JBVIPA010000013.1, on the reverse strand, counting down.
TGGTCGGCGAAGGGAACCCGCACCAGCTCGGCCTGGGTCCCGTTGACCACGTTGCCCAGAAGCCATCCGCCGCCCCCGCTGCACTGCGCGAGCGTGGTGTTGTGGCATTCCCGGCACTGGCCGCATGCCGAGACGGCTGACACGATCACCTGGTCCCCGGGACGCACGTGACGGACGTTGCGTCCGACCTCCACGACCTCGCCGACGGCTTCGTGCCCGAGAACAGTGCCCGGCTTCACCTCGGGGAGGTCGCCGCGCAGAATGCGCAGGTCGCTGCCACAGACGGTGGTGGCGTCGACGCGCACGATCGCGTCGGTCGACTCCTCGATCGCGGGGTCAGGGGCGGTGTCCCAGGAGCTCTGTCCCGGGCCGTGGTAGACGAGCGCTCGCACGATACTCACTCCCTCGCTCCCCCACTCCACGGTCACCCCCGGCGGGTTCCCGGGCAACCGGGATCTTCAGCCCGTTGGACCGATGGCACGGCGGATTCCGTCGTCTCGTCGTTCCGCCGGTGTTCATGCCATGGATGAAGCTGCCGCTGCGCCGATCAGTGAGAGCCAGCCCGTCAGCCCGGCTGTGTCGACGGTCCCGCTCTGGAAGCCGACATGCCCGTCCGGGCGGACGGCCAGCAGGCCACGACCGGGACTGTTCGTCAGCCGGAGGGCGGTGACCTGGGGGCCGAGTATCTCGTCCGGCGGCGGGTCGGCGTCACGCTGCAGCAGCAGGTGCACACCGGGACGGGCCAGCAGCGCGTGCAGCCGTTGGGGAGATCCCGCGACGCTGACGGTGGCGTCCGGCAGGCGGTCTCCCGGGCGGGGAGCACCCCGCAGGCGCGGTGGTCCCTCCACGGACAGAGGGCTGTGGCGGTAGTTCACCCGCAGTTGGGAGACGACGCGGATGGCCTCGGCGACCAGCCACCGCCGATCCAGGAGGGCGGGTATGGCCGGTGCGGCGCGCGGAGCGGCCACCGCGCGCAGCCATGAGGGGATCCGACCGGTCGATGCCTCCGCCCAGAACGCCGTGTGTGTGAGAAGCATCCGTCGGTGGGCAGCCGACCTGCGCTCGCTGTCGTACGAGTCGAGCAGCACGTCGGCACCGAGCCCGTCCGAGGGCTCAGCCCCGGCGCGGCTCGCTGTGAAGCCGAGCTTCCAGCCGAGGTTCACCGCGTCCTGGATACCCGCGTTCATTCCCTGGCCGGTGGCCGGTGAGTAGTTGTGAGCCGCGTCCCCCGCGAGGAAGAGCCGGCCTCGGCGGAAGCGGGGTGCGAGGCGGCACTGCAGCGGCACCCGCGCGGACCACGCGAGGCGCTCGATTCGCGCCCCCAGCCCCGCGTCGTCCAGAAGGCGCTGGAGCTCGGCCTGCGGGACGGCGGGGCCGGGCTGGCCGAAGTTCCGCCCGGACCCGCCGGAGGATGCCCGGGTGGCCAGCAGCCGCCAGGTGGCCTGCTCTCCGAGCGGGAAGAGGAACAACAGTCCTCGGCGGCCCGCGAACACCTGGGCCTCAGAAGGACCGGAAGGATCGGACGGACCGGAGATGCCGCCGAGAGCCAGGTCGGCGAGGACGACTTCTTCGGAGTAGGGCCTGCCGTGCCACCCGATGCCGGCGCACTCCCGCACCGTACTGGCCGGGCCGTCGCAGCCGGCCACGAAGGGGCAGCGGACCTCCTCGACGCCGTGCCCCGATCGCAGCACGGCCCGCGCGTTGTGCCCGTCGTCGCGGGCAGTGATCAGTTCGGTGCCCCGTTCGACCGCGACCCCGCGGTCGGCCAGCGCCCGCGTCAGCACTCTCTCGACGTCCATCTGCCGCATGAGTGACAGGTGCGGGAACGCCGTGTCGGGCAGGGCAAGGTCGGCGAGTCGGGTTTCGACGACGCGGGAACCGAGATGAAGGCTGACTGCCGGGGCCGTGTCCGCCAGCTCCAGCAGGGCGTCCGTGACCCCCAGCGGACGCAGGACTTCCAGGCTGCGCGGGTGCAGGATGAGGGCGCGGGAGGGCCGGAACGGCTCGGGACGCCGCTCGATGACCCGGATCCGTGCTCCGTGGTCGTGGGCCTGGAGCGCCAGGGTTAGGCCGGTCGTGCCGGCCCCGACGACCAGGATGTCCGCCACTGTTGTCACGTCCCGGACTGGATGCGCCACCATGCTGTGCCTGCTGTGCCTGCTGTGCCTGCTGTTTCTGATGCGGCGTTCTGTGACGCGAGGTCCTCGACCAACCCGGGATCCGCGATCACGTCGTCGCGTCGCAGCCCGGGCAGGATGGCATAGCTGATCGAGCCGGGCACGCTGACCAGCGCCAGAACCCTCCAAAGAGAACGGGCATAGTGTTCGGCGCGCCGCGCGCCGTCCCACTCGTACACGCCGCGGTAGCGGTTGCGCTCGTCGTGGGCCAGCCACAGCTTCGACGTGAAACCGGGGAACCCGACGAACAGCGGCGTGTTCAGCAGGCTCTCCTCTCGGAACAGTGCGTGCGCGGGCCCATGGACCAGGCGCAGCCGGAAGGTGACCACCAGCGTGCACGGGTCCTTCGCCAAGCCGCTGCCGAGGCGGGTCTCCCGGTACACCCTTCCCGAGGTGCCGTCGGCGAAGCGCAGCCGCATTCCAAGCCGTTCCTTCGGCAGATGGACGTGGTGCCGCGCGAGCAGAGCGAAACTGGTGAGGAAGCATGCGGTCACGGCCCGCCAAGCCTGGACAGGGGCAAGCGGCTTTTGTTCACCCATGGTGGCCTCCTCGAAGAGCCGTAACGGGCGTGTGCTGCCCGGCTTGCCACGCCTGCCGGGCTTCCTCCTACCACCCACCCTGAGGGAACGTGGGGCATCCCGCGAAACCTGGTGGTGCGGCCCGGCGACCAGCGGCCGGTCCCGTACACACGCGGGATACTCGCTCATTCAGTCCGGTTCCATGTAGGGGCGGCGGAAGACCGGGGCCTGGCCGGGGCCCCAGGGGCGTACGACTGCCAGCGCCCGGGCGACCGAGGACTCCAACGGGCCGCTGGTGTCGACCGCGACGGCCTCCGGCCATGGCGGTTCCGTGGCCGCCATGGCGGTGGCGATGTCGAGGTCGGCGTCGGAGATTCCGGAGGCGCGCGTGGTCAGGCGGGCCGCTGACACGTCGCCCGGCACGTGGCAGTGCAGGGCCACCAGGTCGGCGCTGGTGCGTCCGGCCATGTGCAGGGCCGCTTCGCGTTGTCCCGCATGGGACCAGGTGGCGTCCAGCACGACGGACTCGCCGGAGGACAGCAGCGCGGAAGCGCGGTCGAGCAGGGTGGCGTAGGTCCTGGCGGTCCACTCGGGGGTGTACAAACCCGCGCCGTAGTCGGCCGCCGCCGACTGCTCGGCGGGGATGCCCGCCAGCTCCTTGCGGAGGCGGTCGGTGCTGAGCAGAGTGACCCCCAGCCGATCGGCCAGAGCTCCGGCGAGGGTGGATTTCCCGCTGCCCGGCAGCCCGCCGACGAGCGTCAGGCCCACGGCGGAGGTACGCAGGTGGCGCAGCGTCGTCGAGACCAGCCGTCGTGACGCCGTCTCCGCGTCCGGCGCGCCCTGGCGTGCCTGGATCAGGGAAACCTTGGCGCGGACGAACGCGCGGTAGGCGACGTAGTGGTGCCACAGGGAAGAGGGCGCGGGGTCGCCGGAGTACTCGCTGTACTGGGTGAGAAAGTACGCGGCGGCCTCCGGGGCGCCGAGCTGTTCCAGGTCCATGGCGAGGAAGGCGGCGTCGTCGAGACCGTCGACGTAGCGCAGATGGTCGTCGAACTCCAGGCAGTCCAGGACCCGAGGCCCGTCGTCGAGGCTGAAGACGTCCTCGGCGAGCAGATCACCGTGACCGTCGACCACCCGCCCCTGCTCGATACGTGAGGCGAACAGCCGCTCGCGCCCGGCAAGATAGCGGCGCACCAGCCGCTCTACCTCCGCAACACCGTCGGGCACGAAGCCGGCGGCAGCCAGCGCGCGGACCTGCTCGAAACTGGCCTCCCAGCGGGACGACAACGCATCCCTCGTGCCCTGTTCGTCCACGTCCCGGCCGCGGCGCGCCTCCGCGTGTCACGTCGCGACCTGCCGGGCGAGGGCCCGCAGGACGTCGTCGATGGCGGCCCCTTCCCGCACCAGTCGGGAGAGGCGGCGATCCGCGGGGATGCGGCGCATCACCACGAGCGGTTCGGGCGCTTCCGCGTCGGGGCTGCGGATCTCGCCCAGGCCGAGGTAGACGTCGGGGGCGAAGCGGCGGTTGAGAGTGACTTCGCGTTCGCACGCGGCCCGGCGGGCCGCCAGCGTGGTGTAGTCAAGAAACCCCAGATCAACCGGCTTTTTGAGCTTGTAGACGTGGTCGCCGTTGAAGAAGACGACCGAGGTGTGCGTCTCGCACACCTCCGCGCGCGGCAGTGGCTCGCCGTGGTGGCGGGCACCGGACCGGGACACTGACGCGTCGTCCGGAGACACCGACGGAACCGATGTCCCGCTGCGGTAAGGCTCAGTCATGAGGGACGACGGCGACGGGACAGCGCCCATGATGGATGGCGGCCTGGGCCACAGGACCCAGGTGGGGCGCGAGACCCGGACGGTGTGCGCGTCGGCCCACGACCAGCAGCGCGGCGCCTTCGGCGGCCTGTACGACGGCCTTGGCCGGGCTTGCGAAGCGGATGTCGTCTGCCACGTCCACCTGCGGGTACTTCTCACGCCAGGGGCGGAGCGACTTGCTCAGCTGCTTCTGCGCGTCCCGCTTCATCTCCTCGGTGACGTCGTGGTCCACACCCCATGGCACGCGGGCATGCAGTGGCACGCTTCGGCCGTGGACGGCCAGAAGAGGCACGCCCCTGGCCGCAGCGGTATGGAAAGCGAAGTCGAGCAGACTCTCCGAGGAATCGCGCAGTTTCAGTGCCACGACCACGCGGCTCGCGGGTGTCGGCACCCGCCACTCCTCCCCGGCTTCGGCGCGGACCAGCACCACCGGCCGCTCGGCCCGTGCCACGACCGGCATGCTGACGTCGCCCAGGAAGTAGCTCGCGACGGATTCCAGCCCTCGAGAACCGAGCACGAGCACCTCGGACTCCGAGGCCGCTCGGAGCAGGGCGTCCTGGGCGTCCTCGGCCACCAGGCTCCCGATGACGGCCAGGCCAGGATGGCGCGCCTGCAACTCCGCCTGTGTGGTGTGGACGAGACGCTTCGCCCAGTAGTTCTGATCGACTTCGGAGGGGACGCGGGCCGGTTCCGGTGCCAGCAGCGGCCATGCGTGCAGCAGACGCAGGGTGAGCTTGCGCTTTTCGGCCTCGTCGGCCGCCCAGTGGGCGGCGGCAAGGCTCTCGGGTGAGCCGTCGAGGCCCACGGTGACAACTGGTTGCATGGCAGCGGCCTCCGTCGCATAGCAAGCTGGAAGTAACGGCTGATGAGTCTGATTGCCGGACTGTTCGGATGTTGCCGACATGCCGAGCGTGGCGCGTTCCCTCATTCGAGGAGTACCCCAATCCCCTCCACGGCGCATGTGCAGGGAGAGGGCCGGAGGCCGCGGGGCCGGCAGGACTGGCAGGAGAGGAGGCATGGGTCGTGGCGATTCCCCTGGTGGTCGGCGTCGACGGGTCCGAGGCGAGCCTGCAGGCGGTGGACTGGGCCGCCGACGAGGCGGTCCGGCACGGGGTGCCACTCCACCTTCTGCACGCGGCGGCGCGGGACCATGAGGTGTCCGACGTGATCGGCCACGCCTCGGAACGTGCCATCAAGCGGGCACCCGCAGTGCGGCTCTCGAGCGAGGTGCTGCACGACGACGCGGCCTCCGCCCTGGTCGACAGGGGACGCAACGCCTTCGCGCTGGTGCTCGGGTCGAGAGGGCTCGGAGACCTCGCGGGGATGCTCCTGGGTTCGGTCAGCCTCGCCGTGGCGGCACGCGCGGACTGCCCGGTCGTCGTGGTCCGCGGCGCGGCGGAGCACCGGAATGCCCGGTTCGGAAGCGTGGTCGTCGGTGTCGAGGAGGGCGAGGGCAGCGGCACGGCCGTGCAGTTCGCCCTTCGCGAGGCCCAGGTGCGGCGCTGCCGACTGGTCGCGCTACATGCCTGGGGCGCACAGCTCGGTGCCCTGACCACGCCTCAGGCCCCCTCGTGGTACGCCCTGGAAGCCCACCGCCGCTCGCCGGCCCAGGTACTCGACGACGCCCTGCGCACCCCGGAGGAGCAGTACGACGATGCCCAGGTGAGCCGGCGGGTGATCGAGGGACCGGCACGCCAGGCACTGCTGGAAGCCGCGTCGGAGGCGGACCTGCTGGTCGTCGGCGCCCGCAGGCGACAGGGTCACCTGGGCCTGCAACTGGGCCTGACCAACCACGCGGTACTGCATCACGCCCCGTGTCCGATCGCGGTCGTTCCCCGGATATGACCGCGACCGGCAACGACCGACCACGTCGATGGTCGGCCCCATCGGGGTCGGAAGTTCGGTCCCTCAGGGACTTTCGGCCCTGTGACCGAAGTCCGCCGCTGTCCGATGGTGGGACGAAGTGGTGGGGGAAACGGGCCAGCGACTTGCTGGAGGCGACTTATGAGTGCACAAGGTTCGCCGTACGCGTCCGGACCGTCCCCCTCGCGTGGGGAGCCCTTGACCAAGGGGACGAACCCCCTGATCCGTCCGTCCGACAGGTTCGAAACCTGGATCCGTCGCCTGCTGGTGCTCATCCTGGTTTTCGGACTGCCCATGGCAGCGCTCAGCGCGGGGCTGGCGGCGTACGAGTCGTCGATGCGCACCGTGCAGGCCCAGTCGGCGGAACGACAGGAGGTTACCGCCCGGCTGACGTCGAACGTCAAGGGCGTCACCACGGACGGGAAGCAACAGGCGCGGGTCCGCTGGACCGACCGCAACGGCACGGTGCGGACGGGAACGACCCTCGTGCAGTCGGGAACGCTCAAGGGCGCCACCGTGCAGGTGTGGGTGGACCGGGAGGGGACCATCACCAGCCCGCCGATGAACGCGCTCACCGCGAGGACCAACGGCTGGTTCGTGGGCGGCATGGCCGCGGTCGGCGTGGCCGGCGGGTTCTTCGCAGCGCGGGCAGGCATGCACCGCCTGCTGGACCGGAGAAGGTACGCGCAGTGGGACGCCGAGTGGGACCTGCTGGAGCCCCTGTGGTCCGGGCGTTTCCGCCGATGACGGGCTGAGACCGGATGCGCACGAGGAGGCGACGCCGATGTCCGAAGCGACGACCACCGATCTGTACGAAGTGACGATGGCCATGTCCTACCTGCGGGAGGGCATGACCGGCCCGGCCACCTTCAGCCTCTTCGTCCGCGACCTTCCTCCTGAGCGGGGCTTCCTGGTCGCCGCGGGGCTGGAGTCGGCCCTGGACCACCTGTCCGGCCTCCGAGTGGGCCCCGAGGACGTCGACGCCTTCGCTTCCGCGCTGCACCGGCCCCCGCGGGATCTTCAGCCTTTGCTCGGCCTGGAGTTCACGGGTGACGTGCGGGCCGTACCGGAGGGCCGGATCGTGCTCGCGGGAGAGCCGCTGCTGGAGGTGACCGCGCCTCTTCCGCAGGCGCAGCTGGCCGAAACGTACGTGCTCAACCAGCTCAGCCACCAGACGGCGATCGCCTCGAAGGCAGCGCGTTGTGTGCTCGCCGCTGCCGGGCATCCGGTCGTGGACTTCTCCCTGCGGCGGACCCACGGCCCGCAGGCCGGGTTCCAGTCGGCCCGGCTCGGTGCGATGGCCGGCTTCGCCGGCACCAGCAACGTGGCCGCCGCCACGGCTCTCGGCATCCCCGCCGTCGGCACGATGGCCCACTCCTACGTGGAGGCGTTCGCCACGGAGGAAGAAGCGTTCCGCGCGTTCGCACGCTGCCACCCCGGCCCCGTGACGTTGCTGGTGGATACCTACGACACCGAGGAGGGCGTCCGCGTCGCGGCGTGCGTGCTGCGAGACCTCGACCCCACGGCCCGCGGCCTCGGCTCGGCCGTACGGCTGGACAGCGGCGATCTCGGCGCCCTGGCGGCCCGGGCACGCTCCATCCTCGACACCGCGGGCCTGCCCGACGTACGGATCATCGCCAGCGGAGGTCTCGACGAGTACGCACTGGACGACCTGGTCCGCTCCGGAGCGCCGATCGACACCTACGCCGTCGGGACGCGGGTCGGGGTCTCCGCCGACGCCCCGTACCTGGATTCCGCGTACAAGATGGTGGAGTACGACGGGCGCCCGGTGATGAAGCTGTCGTCGGCGAAAGTGACCGCACCCGGCCCCAAGCAGGTGTTCCGCCGCACGGCGTACGCCGACGTGATCCGTCTCGCCGACGAGCCGTCGCCCGGCGACGGCAGCCCGCTGCTGGAGCTCGTGATGCGGGGTGGGCAGCGCACCGGCGGCAGAGCCACGCTCGACGAGTGCCGGGAGAGACTCGCCGCCGACCTGGCCGGTCTGCCCCCGGCCGCTCGCCGGATACGAGACCCGGTCCCGCCCCGCGCGACGGCCTCCGAGCACCTGAGTGCGCTCGCTCGCCGCGTCCGGCGCCGCATCGACGAGCAGAGGTCGGCTCCCTACGCACGGCCCGCGAGCCCATGACGGGCCGGCCGCATCCGGATCGCAGTGAGGAGTAAAGCGATGCCACATACGGAGGAATGGAAGGTTCGTCTCCACCTCTTCGAGGACGACGAGGGAGCGACGAAGGCACACGTGGTGCTGGACACGGGCACCACGGCGCTGAGCGGACAAGGAACAGCGCACTGTCATCCGGCGGACTCGAACGTGCCGGAGATCGGCGACGAACTGGCGGCGGGCCGAGCCATGCAAAATCTCGCCCAGCAACTGCTGGAAATCGCCGAGCGCGACATCGAGGGCGTGGGGGCGTCCCGGCCGAGCACCCGTCAGGCCGTCGGTTGGCACTTGTGACCGACGGCGGCAAGCAAGTCGAGGAGGAGCACTCATGACGCATCCCGCACGACACGGCAGGAGTGGGCTTCCGGCAGCCTTGCGTGAGCTGGAGGACCTCCGTACCAGGGTCGACCAGCTCATGCACGCCGCCTTCCCGGGTGGCGGCACCTCCGAGTTCGGCGCGGCCGAGCCCTGGGCGCCGCTCGCCGACATCGAGGACACCGAGGACGCCTATCTGGTGGAACTGGAGCTTCCCGGTGTGGACAAGGACCAGATCACCGTGGAGGTCGGCGAGGGCGAGCTCGACATCCACGGAGAGATCCAGGAGAAAGAACATACCGGCGTTGTCCGCAGGCACACCCGCCGCCTCGGGCAGTTCGACTACCGCACGACGCTGCCCCCGAACTCCGACACCGAGCACATCAGCGCGGATCTGACCAACGGGGTCCTCACGGTGCGCGTCCCCAAGACCGATCAGGGGAAGGCACACCGCATCGAGATCACCGGCTGAGCCGGCGGCGGGGACAGTCACCGGGACGCGTCCGGGGGCCGGCAGGGGCCCGCAGTTCCCCGAGGGCCGGCGGTTCAGCCGCCGGCCCTTCTCCCGACGACGGTGCTGCGGGGCTCAACTGTGGGAGGGCGAAGACGGGGCGTCGTCGTTCCGGTAGGCGAGGTGCCCGCCGACCGAGACCACGCCGTCGACGCTGCCGCACAGCCGCTCGATCACGGGAATCAGACTCCTGAACTCGACGGACCCACCGAGTTCGACCCGTCCGTCGCGCACCTCGGCAGTCACCTCCGAGGGAGCGAGTCCTACCGTGCGCCACAACACGTCCTCGGTGATCTCGTCGCGGATCGCGTCGTCCCGGCGCAGGAAGATCCGCAGCAGGTCACCACGGCTGACGATTCCCAGCAGCCGGTCCGTCTCGTCCACCACGGGCAGCCGCTTGATGTGATGGGCCTCCATCAGCCGGGCGGCCTCGACCACGCTCCACTCCGGCCGGGCGCACACCGCGGGAGCCGACATCAGCTCCTCGGCGCGGGACCCCTCCACCTTGGCCCGCTCCCACGCCTCAAGGTGTGGGACCGGGCTTCGACCGGACGGATCGGCCCGGTCGGCGCTCTTGCGCAGCAGGTCGGCCTCCGACACCACACCCGCGGGCCGGTCCAGATCGTCCACGACGGGTACCGCGGTGACGTCGTTCTCCGCCAGCAGCCTGGCGATCTCCTTGAACGGCGTGTCACGCCGCGCCCGGACGACGTCCCGGGTCATGAGTTCAGAGACCGTTCGGTGGCGCATGTCGACTCCCATCCCGTACGTGACAGCCAGTGATCCAGGCCCACCCTGCGGATACGGGCCACTCGGCCCATGCGGTGGCCTGTCGAGCGTGGCACGTTGGTTACAACACCATTCTGAGGAGAGGGCGGCGATCATGCGAGCTCACCTCGGCGACCAACTCGTCATCGAAAGCCAGAAGACCGGCGCCACCAGGCGCGACGGCGAGATCGTCGGACTCCACCACGAGGACGGAACACCTCCCTACGACGTGCGCTGGTCGGACACGGACGAAGTGACGCTCGTGTTCCCCGGGCCCGACGCGCACCTCCGCCACGTCGAGCACGGACAACCCGGGGCCACCCACGGGCCTTCCCAGCCGGACTCGGGTGAGCCGGGATCGGTTTCCGCGTCGGCCCCGCCGGGCCGGGCCCCCAACCCCGGCGACATCGGTCGGCGCGTGGCCGTGGAACGCCACAGAAGTGGGCTCAGCCTCGAGGAAACGGCCCGCCGCGCCCGCATGTCGCCCGACTACCTGGCGTACCTGGAGGAACAGCCCGCCGAACCGAGTGTGGGGACCCTCATCAGACTGGCCGACGCGCTGGGGACCACCGTCGCTGCCCTGCGTGGGGGCGGCATCGATCTGCCCCCCGGCCAAGGCCACGCGCTGCTGCACCCTCAACTGAGGGATCTCAGCCCACAGGAGTGCCGGACCCTGCTCTCCACGCACGGTGTGGGGCGCATCGCGGTCCCGGCGGTCGACGGTCGCCCGGCGGTGGTTCCGGTCAACTACGAGGTCGTCGATGACGCGATCGTCTTCCGGACCGCGCCCGGCTCAGCGCCGGCGGCGGCCGTGGGGAAGGAGGTCGCCTTCGAGGTGGACCACGTGGACGAGGCGATGAGCCAGGGCTGGAGCGTGCTGGCAGTCGGGCCGGCACGCGTCGTCACGGAGCCCGAAGCCGTCCGTGGACTCAACCGACGCGCCCACACCACGCCCTGGCCGGGCGGTGAACGCGAGATGTGGGTCTCGATCCTGCCCGCGAGCCTCACGGGCAGGCGCATCACCCCTGCCGACCAATAAGGGGTCCTTTCACTATGCCCGTCCGGGTCGCGTGGTCTGGCACCGCACCTCGCCGCGTTGCCGAAACGCCCACGTGGCTCCTCCCCCACGCTCGAACAACCTCGCGCGGGGGGACCCCCATCGCGGCCGCTCCGGGGCCTTGCGATGCACGGCACCAGACCACGCGACCTGATCGGACGCTCATAGTGAAAGGACCCCTAAGCCGCCATGGCCAGCAACCGAAGAGTGGTCGCTCCTGGCATGCCGCGACTCGCGAGAGGAGACTCCGGTGAGCCGACAAGTACCGTCCGACGAGCGCGTGACGGAGCTGGTCCACGACGCTGCCGCTGCTCCGTCGATGCACAACGCACAGCCCTGGTGCTTCCGCTACGTCCGGCGCAGCCGCACGTTCGAGATGCGCGCCGACTTCGAGCGTGCCATGCCGCGCTCCGACCCCCGAACCCGCGGCCTTCACATTGGCTGCGGCGCCGCCCTGCTGAACCTGCGGGTCGCCGTGACCAACGAAGGCTGGTATCCGGAGACCCGGCTGCTGCACGACCCGTCCGACCCGGCGCTCTTCGCCAGCGTGCGGCTCACCGCACCCGAAAGCGGGGAGAGCGAGCTCGGCGCGCTGTATCCGGCGATCCACGAGCGGCACAGCAGCCGCTTCCCGTTCGAAGAGACGGAGATCCCCGATGCCGTGCGGGAGGCGCTCATCGAGGCTGCTCGCCGTGAGAGGGCCGTGCTGACGCTCCCCACCTCATGGCATCTGCAGGAGGTCCTGGAGGTGGTCCAGGAGGCCGAGGCGCGCAACCTCACGGACCGCGGCAGCGACCAGGACCTGGCCGAATGGACCCGTATCGACGCTCCGTCGGTGAACATGACCGACGATGGTGTCCCGGACTACGCCTTCGGGCCGCGCAAGCGCGGGGGCAAGGCCCCCATGCGGGACTTCGCGGGCCCGCGGCAGGTGGCGGGACGGGACGCCGCGGACTTCGAACAGAGCCCTCAGCTGGCCCTGGTCAGCACGAGCCATGACCACCCGGAGGACTGGCTGCGCGCCGGCCAGGCCATGGAACGTGTCCTGTTGCTGGCCACCCTTGAGGGCCTGTCCAGCTCCTTCGCCACCCAGCCCCTCGAATGGACCGACCTGCGCTGGCCGCTGCGCGACCCGGGGACCGGGACGGGCTACACACAGATGCTGCTGCGCCTCGGATACGGCCCCAAAGGCCCCCGCACACCGCGCCGCCCGGTGCCGGAGATACTCGACATCCGGCCCTGACCTGCCTGAGGGACCGCAGCCCGTCGGCGCCGGGCGCCCGGTACACGGGTCACTGCCTGTCCTCGGGCCCGTCCGGACCAGCTGACTGGCCGGTGAGGTGGGGCTCGACGTCCACGACGCCTTCCACGGCGCGCACGAGACGCACGGCGACCGAGATGAGCGAGGTGTCGCGGATGTGCCCGCGGAGGGTGACGACTCCCTCGTGCACGTTCACGTGGATGCCGTGGCTGAAGGCCGGGAAGAGGTAGGACACCACGGTGCGACGGACCTCCTCCTCGATGTCCTCGTCCGACCGCAGGAAGACCTTCAGCAGATCGGCACGGCTGACGATGCCCTCGAGCATGCCCACCTGGTCGACCACGGGCAGCCGCTTGACGTGCCGGACGGCCATGATCCTGGCCGCCTGCGCCAGGGTGGTGTCGGGGTGGACCGTGATCGCAGGGGTGCTCATGAGCTCCTCTGCCGTCACCGCGCCGGCCTTGGCGACGTCGGACAGGCGTCGGCGCTGCGCGAAGAGGTTCGGGTCGCCGTCGCGGAACTCCTCCTTGGGCAGCAGGTCGGCCTCGGACACTACGCCGATGACGCGCCCTTCGCCCTCCAGGACCGGCATGGCACTGACCTTCCACTGCTCCATGGTCCGGACGATCTCTTTGAAGGGCGCGTCGCGTCCCACGGCCACGACCGTCTGGGTCATCACATCGCTCACGATGTGCATGGTTTCGGACACCGCGCACCACCTCGTCTCGCTGTCAGGGCACCTCGCCGGCCCCGTAGGGCGCGTACAGGTCGAGCAGCCGCACCCGTGCGGACCTGAGCCGCCCCGCGATCACTCCGGCGACATAGGTCCACAGCTCGTGCTTCAGTTCCGGGTCGTGCACACACAGCTGACCGACCGCGGCCGCGTCGAACTCGTAGGCACGCACCGGGCTGGTTGCCTGGGCCCCCAGGTGCCAGTGATGAGGAGGAACAAGCCAGGACCAGCCCAGCAGGGCCCCGGCGCCGAGGGACTCGATGACCGCTGCGCGGCGGCCGGGCACGTGAACGTCGAGAGCGACGGTTCCCGTGCGGATGATCCAGAAGCGGTCGGCTTTGCCGCCCTCGTTGAAGATGCGCTCGTCGATCGCGAACGACACTTCACGAGCGAGCGACATGAGCTGCTCCTGATGCTTCCCGGTCAGGGCGCCGAAAACGCCGGTCCTCGCCACCACCATCGCCTCCCTTCACCTCGAAGCGGAGCGGGCCCGTATCCGGCCGATGGGACGACCGTGGCGGAGGGGTGGGGAGCGGCATCCGCTCTTCCATGCCGCCTGACTCCACAATCATCGCAAATCGCCACGCTGCAACCTGGGTCGAGGTTCCCCTGGCGAGAGTCGGTCCACGTGTCGCGAGGGTTCCAGGGCGGTGCGACGGTATTCACAGGGGCATGCGGCAGTGACCGGGGCAGGAAGGTGTTGGTGACCATGGAACTCCCGCTGGTCGTAGGTGTCGACGGCTCGGACTCCAGCCTGCAGGCCGTGGACTGGGCGGTGGACGAGGCGGCGCGTCACGGACTGTCTCTGCGGATCGTCCACGCCTCTTTGTGGGAGCGGTACGAGGGACACCGGCCCTCCTTCAGCACCGACCGTCCGGCCGAAGAGGTTCTGGCCGAGCACATCGCCGCGTCGTGCGCGGAACGCGCCCGACTGCGCAACCCAGAGGTGAAGGTCTCCAGCGACGTACTTCCCGACGACGCCGTGTCCGCGCTCCTGCACGCGGCTCATGAATCCGTTGCCCTGGTCACGGGCTCCCGCGGCCGCGGCGAGGTCGCCGGGTTGCTGCTGGGATCGGTCAGCCTCGCCGTGGCCGCCCGTGCGGTGTGCCCGGTCTTCGTGGTCCGCGGCGAGGAGCGGAACCGGCAGGGCACCTTCGGCAAGGTGGTGGTCGGCGTCGGCGATTCGGCGGAGGGCTCGGCCGCTGTGCGGTTCGCCTTCAGTGAGGCCGAGGCGCGCGGCAGCGCCCTGCACGCCGTACGGGCCTGGCGTCGCCCCGCCCATGAGCACGTGGACCATCCCCTGGTCGCGGACGATGCCGTCAGTGCCCACGAGGAACGGGCCTCGGCGCTCCTCACCGACGCACTGCGCGACGCCGTACGGGATCACCCCCAGGTCGAGGTGCACCGCCAAGCGGTCGAAGGCCCCGCACACAAGGCCCTCCTGGATGCCTCGGCCGAGGCCGACCTGTTGGTCGTGGGCGCATTGAGGCGGCACGGTCACTTCGGTCTGCAGCTCGGCAGGGTCGCCCACACCCTGCTGCATCACGCCGAGTGCCCGGTGGCCGTCGTACCGCAGCGGGCCTGATCCGGCGCGCGTCTCACGCTCCCGCACATCTCGTCAGGCGAGAAGGAGAAGAGCGCGGATGTCGGACTGGACATGGGAGTACGAGAGCTACGACCCCACGGCCGAGCGGCTGCGTGAATCACTCTGCACGCTGGGCAACGGCTACTTCGCCACGCGTGGCGCGGCGCCCGAGTGCCGGGCGAGCCTGGTGCACTATCCGGGAACCTACGCCGCCGGGTGCTACAACCGCCTGGAGTCGACCGTGGCGGGACGGCAAGTGGTGAACGAGGATCTGGTCAACCTCCCGAACTGGCTGCTCCTGCGGTTCCGTCTGCGCCGCGCCGGGGGAGCGTGGTGCCCGTGGTTCACCCCGGACACCAGCGCACTACTGGACTACCGGCACATCCTGGACCTGCGCCGGGCCACGCTCACCCGCACGCTTCGTTTCCGGGACGACGACGTGGGCGTGCTCAGCGTCCGGCAGACCCGTCTGGTGCACATGGGGGACCCTCACCTGGCAGCACTGCGAACGCTCTTCACGCCCGAGGACTGGTCGGGGGAGATCGAGATCGAGTCCTGCCTCGACGGTGGCGTGATGAACGGCAATGTGCACCGTTACCGTGCCCTCAACGGAAGCCATCTGGCCCGTGTGCGGACGGGGGCACAGGAGCCCGACACGGTCTGGCTGAGCTGTCGCACCAGCACCTCGGGCATCGGTGTCGCCATGGCCGCCCGGACGGTCGTCGGCGGCCGATCCGCGGCCTCTTCGGAGCTTCGTTCCGCCCGGCGCCGTGCCGTCCACCGTCTGGTGGTCCCGATCGCTCCGGACCGACCCGTTGACGTGGAGAAGACCGTGGCGCTGTTCACCTCCCGCGACACGGCGATCAGCGACCCGCTCGAGGCAGCACTCGACCGGGTGTCCACGGCAGCGGGCTTCTCGGCCCTGCTGGACTCCCACGTCGCTGCGTGGGAGCGGTTGTGGCGGCGCGCGGACATCCAGGTGCCCGGCCGGGCCGGCCGCGTCCTGCGCCTCCATCTCTTCCACGTCCTGCAGACGCTCTCGCCGCACACCGCGGACCTGGACGTGGGAGTGCCGGCCCGGGGCCTGCACGGCGAGGCCTACCGGGGCCATGTGTTCTGGGACGAACTGTTCGTGCTGCCGTATCTCAACCTGCACCTCCCGGAGGTCTCCCGGGCGCTGCTGAACTACCGCTACCGACGCCTCCCGCGAGCGTGCCGGGCGGCCGCCGCCATCGGCCGGGCCGGGGCGATGTACCCGTGGCAGAGCGGCAGGGACGGCCGCGAGGAGACGCAGGTGTGGCATCTCAACCCGCGCTCGGGGCGCTGGCTGCCCGACCACTCCCGGCTTCAGCACCACGTGGGCTCGGCGATCGCCTACAACGTGTGGCAGTACTGCCAGGCCACCGGCGACACGGAGTACCTGCACACCAAGGGCGCGGAGATGCTGCTGCAGATCGCCCGCTTCTGGGCGGACCTGGCCGACTTCGACCCCGGCACCGGCCGGTACCGCATCCGCGGCGTCGTCGGCCCCGACGAATACCACGACCGCTACCCGGGGGCCAACAGGCCGGGGCTGGACGACAACGCGTACACCAATGTCACCGCCGCCTGGGTCCTCACCCGTGCCCTGGACCTTCTGCGGCGCCTTCCCGCCTGGCGCCGGGAGGAACTGTTCGAACGCGTCCGGCTGGGCGGCGACGAACTCCCCAAGTGGGAGGAGGTCTCCCGGCGTTTGCAGGTGCCCTTTCACCAGGGCGTCATCAGCCAGTTCGAGGGCTACGGCAAACTCGCCGAGCTGGACTGGGACGCCTACCGAGCGCGCTACGACGGCATCCGGCGCCTGGACCGGATCCTGGAGGCCGAGGGCGACACAGTCACCCGCTACAAAGCGTCCAAGCAGGCCGACGTCCTCATGCTCGGCTATCTCTTCTCGCCCGCCGAACTGCGGGATCTGTTCCGGCGTCTCGGGTACGACCTGAACGACGAGGTCTGGCGCAGGACCGTCGACTACTACCTCCAGCGCACCAGCCACGGGTCCACGCTCAGCGGGCTCGTCCACGGCCTGGTCCTCGCCCGCGCAAGACGGGCCGAGGCATGGAAGTACGTCCAGGAGGCATTGGAGGCGGACATCGCCGACATCCAGGGCGGTACGACCGGCGAAGGCATCCATCTCGGAGCCATGGCCGGGACCCTCGACCTGGTCCAGCGTGGCCTGACCGGACTCGAGACGCGTGAGGACGCCCTGTGGCTGGACCCGGTTCCACTCCCGGCACTGTCCGAGTACGGATTCTCGCTGCGCTACCGCGGTCACTGGGGTGTCGGCGTACGGCGCCGGAGAGGGCAGTTGGAGATCGGTGTGCCCGACTCGGAGGAGTCGCCGATCCGAGTGGTGCTGGCCGACCGGGCTGTGACCGTCGCGCCCGGGGAGACCTGCACGCTGGAGCTTCCGATGAGTTGAGCAGCGCAGATGGGCGTGCCGGACCTCGCGTCTGCCGCTTGATCCGCCGGGCAGGCCATAGGCTCCGAGAAGGCGGGTTCCTCTTCAGGCGGCAGGGCCGTGGGAGACGTGGATGAAATGGCTGGTCTCGCTGGTCGGTGCCGGGCTGGTCATGATCACCCTGCGGGACCTGTTCCACACCCTCTGGCACCCCACCCGCCACGGTGGCCTGAGCCGCCTCGTCATGACCGCGCTGTGGCGACTGGCCCGCCGCTTCCGTGCGCGCAGGCGAGTGGTCGGGCTCGTGGGACCGCTAGCCATGGTGACGGTGGTGAGTATGTGGGCCGTCACCGTCATCCTCGGTTGGGCCATCGTCTACTGGCCCCACATGCCCGGGGCGTTCACCTTCTCGCCCGGTTCCGAGGCGGCGCGGGAGCCGGCGCTGCTCGACTCCGTGTACCTGTCGCTCGTCACGGTCGCCACCCTGGGCCTGGGGGACATCGCACCCGCTGAGAGCTGGCTTCGCCTGGTCTCACCGTTGGAAGCCCTCGTCGGCTTCGCCCTCCTGACGGCCACGGTCTCCTGGGTGCTGGAGATCTACCCGGCGCTGACCCGGAGGAGGGTCCTTGCCATCCGGCTGGCGCTGCTGCGCGACGCGGACCCGACACCGCAGCAGATCGACTGCACGGCGGGGGCGCTACTGCTGGACAGCCTGGCCACCGAGGTCGTACGCGTCCGGATCGACTTCACCCAGTACGCCGAGGCGTACTACTTCCATGACGGGGAGGACCACTCGTCGCTGGCGGCCATGGTCGGTTACGCCGATGCCCTTGCCCGACGCGGGCAGGCAGCGCGGCGGCCGGAGGTGCAGCTGGCCGGTGACCTGCTCGTCGGTGCGCTGAAAGACTTCGCCGCCATCCTTGACCAGCGCTTCCTCCATACGGGCGGAATGCCGACGGAAGTGTTCGCCGCGTACGCCGACGACCACGGCCGCAGCCGCGCGCAGCCTTGAGCATGGGTGCACTCTGAGAAGGCGGGGGTACGTTCCTCGTGTCCTGGCCGAGTACACGATGGGAGCGGTGGATGGCAGCCCATGCACGGAGCCGCCCGGACGCGGCTCCGCCACGGACGTGAACCGGCGGCAAGGCCGCCGGAGGCCCGCCGGGGAGGTCGACCGGCTCATGGACACACCTTCCGCCACGGGGCTGTCGTCGGACGAGGCCGCGCGGCGGCTGGCGCTCCACGGGCCCAACGAGATCCCCGCGGAGCCGCGGACCCCGGTGTGGCGGCGGGTGCTGCAGCAGCTGCGCGACCCGCTGATCCTCGTCCTGCTCGTCGCTGCCGCCCTGACGATCGCCACCGGCGATCTCTCCGACGCCGCTGTGATCCTGCTCGTGATCACCGTGAACACCGTGGTCGGCGTCGTACAGGAGGTACGGGCGGAACAGGCGGTGATGGCCCTGTCCGCCATGAGTGCCCCCGCCGCCAGGGTGGTGCGGGACGGTGAGGAACGCTCCGTCGCGGCAGCCGAGGTGGTGCCGGGCGATGTGGTCCTGCTGGCCGAGGGGGACATCGTCCCCGCGGACGGGGACGTGCTCGCCGCAGCGTTGCTGCTGGCGGACGAGTCGTCACTGACGGGCGAGTCCGTTCCGGTGGAGAAGGTCCCCGACAGTGACGAAGTGTGCGGGGCAGTGTCGGCGGGCACGGTCATCGTCCGCGGTCACGGACGGATCGTGGTGACCGCGACCGGGGCCGACAGTGCGCTC
The DNA here is from genome assembly GCF_055578365.1 of Streptomyces sp. NPDC033131. NCBI lineage: Bacteria > Bacillati > Actinomycetota > Actinomycetes > Kitasatosporales > Streptomycetaceae > Streptomyces > Streptomyces sp. NPDC033131. The sequence goes on along the minus strand of NZ_JBVIPA010000013.1, from coordinate 12,607 downwards.
GGCCGGATCGCTTCCCTGATGGGTGCCGCGCCCGGTTTGACTCCGCTGCAGCACCGGCTGGCGAGGTTCGGCCGGGTTCTGGCAGCGGCCATTGTGGCGCTGTGCGCTGTCGTCCTCGCTCTCGGCCTGGTGCGCGGCCAGCCCGTGGAGCTGATGATCGTGGCGGCGATCAGCCTCGCCGTCGCCGCCGTTCCGGAGTCCCTTCCCGCCGTGGTGACGCTCGCTCTGGCGCTGGGAGCACGGAGGATGGCGGACCGGCACGCCATCGTCCGCAGGCTGCCCGCGGTGGAGACCCTGGGCTCGGTGACCGTGATCGCCACCGACAAGACCGGCACCCTGACCGAGGGCCGGATGGCGGCCGAGCAACTGTGGACGCCCCTCGGCGAGGCATCGGTCGTGGGGACCGGCTACGAACCCGAGGGCCGGGTAATCCGCGACGGCGAGGCGGTGACTGCGGGCGGCACGCCCGACCTGGCGGCGCTGCTGAGCGTCGCGATGCTGTGCAACGACGCGGCGCTGGAGCCCCCATCGGACCACTCTCCCGAGTGGAGCGCGCTCGGCGATCCCACCGAGGCCGCCCTACTGGTGGCCGGGGCCCGCCTCGGGCTGGACCGGGCGGCGCTGGACAGCGAACTGCCGCGCCTGGAGGAGATTCCCTTCGACAGCACCCGCAAGCGCATGACGACCGTGCATCGCTGTCCGGACGGCGGGGTGCGAATCGCGTGCAAAGGAGCGCCGGAATCGGTGCTCCGCCCGCAGATTCTGGCCGACCGACCGGAGACGGTCGCCCGCGCGGCCGCACAGGCGGAGGCGTTGGCACGCCGTGGGTACCGTGTGCTCGCCGTCGCCTCGGCCGATCACGAGGGCAGGGCGCAGCGGCCCCCGACCTGGGAGTCAGGCTTGTCGCTCCTCGGCCTCGTCGGCATCCTGGACCCGCCCCGCAGCGCGTCCGAGGCGGCGATCACCGCCTGCAAACGGGCCGGCATTGTCCCCGTACTCATCACCGGCGACCACCCGCTGACCGCGCGGGCCGTGGCCGGGCGCCTCAGCATCGCCACCCGGGACGACGAGGTCACCACAGGCGACCGGATCCGGGCAGGCACAGCAGGCGATCTGACGGACGTACGCGTCTACGCCCGGACCACTCCCGAGCAGAAGCTGGACATCGTCCAGGCGTGGCGCGGGGCCGGGCACGTGGTGGCGATGACGGGGGACGGTGTCAACGACGGCCCGGCCCTGCGTCAGGCAGACATCGGCGTGGCCATGGGCCGGCGCGGCACCGAGGTCGCACGCCAGGCGGCCGATCTGGTGCTCGCCGACGACAACCCGGCCACGATCGTGGCCGCGGTCGAGGAGGGACGCCGGGTCTACGCGAACGTACGCCGGTTCCTGCTCTACGCGCTCGCCGGGGGCACCGCGGAGATCCTCGTGATGCTCCTCGGCCCCTTCCTGGGGATGCCGCTGCCTCTCCTGCCCGCGCAGATCCTGTGGATCAACCTGCTGACGCACGGCCTGCCCGGTGTCGCTCTCGGCGCGGAACCCGTCGATCCGCACACCATGCGCCACCCGCCCCGGCCTCCCGAAGAGAGCGTGCTGGGGGCCGGCCTGTGGCCGCGGATCCTGTTCATGGGGCTCTTCGTCGCCACGGTGACCCTCGTGGCCGGCGTCTGGGCCCGGGAGACCGGACGTCCCTGGCAGTCCATGATGTTTCTGGTGCTCGGGGCGACCCAGCTCGGCGTGGCACTCGGCTCCCGGGCCCGCCCGGGCACCCTGGCCAACCCGTTCCTGCTGGTCGCGGTGGCAGTGGCACTGAGCCTTCAGGCGGCCGGTGTCTATCTGCCGCCCCTGCAAGACCTGTTGGGTACGGAGCCGCTCGCGCTCACCGACCTGGCGATCGCCTGCGTTCTGTCCGGCCTCGGCCATGTCGTCATGCGTCTCCAGGCGCGGCTGAGACCGGAACGCCCGCCGCGTGCGGGCCACCTGCGACCCAGGGACATTGACTGACGAGGGCGCCCGTTCCCGGCATGCACACGGGAGGTGCGGAACTCACACTGGTCTGGAGGAGCACCGGCCAGGGTGAGCCAGGCTCCGGACACTTCCCGCGTGGACAGCGACGCTCGAAGGAGACGACCATGACCACTGCCCGGGAGATCATGCACGGCGGCGCCACCTGCATCCAGGAGAACGAGACACTGGAGGCCGCGGCGCGCAGGATGAAGGAACTGAACGTCGGAGCCCTCCCGATCTGCGGGGAGGACGACCGACTCCACGGGATCATCACCGACCGTGACATCGTCGTGAAGTGTCTCGCCAGGGGCAAGGACCCCAGGAGCGTGACCGCGGGCCAGCTCGAACAGGGCAAGCCGATCACCATCGACGCCGAGGCCGATGCCGGCCAAGTCCTTCATGCCATGGAAGAGCACAGGATCCGTCGGCTGCCGGTGATCGACGACCATCGCCTCGTCGGCATGATCAGCGAGGCCGACCTCGCACGTCACCTGCCCGAGGCCCAGGTGGGCCATTTCGTCGAGGTCATCTGCGCGGCACCTTGACCGCCCCGTTGTCCGTCGGCCTGCGGCCCTTCAGACCGGACGTGTCATGCCGACATGCCGAGTCGGTCGCGGCCGATGCCGCACTTACGCATCTTCGTCGTCGAGGCATTGGTTCAGGAGGCCATGATGGGACGTCTCAACGAGCGGGTGGCGATCGTCACCGGTGGAGCCAGAGGAATCGGCGCCGCTGTGGCACGTCTGTTCGCGGACGAGGGCGCCGCCGTGGTGGTCGCCGATGTCCTCGACGCCGAGGGGGAGAAGCTGGCGGCGGAACTCGGCGGCCCGGCCCGCTACGCGCACCTGGACGTCAGCACCGAGGACGGCTGGCAGGCGGTGGTCGCGGAGACGGAGCAGAAACTCGGCCCGGTCTCGGTGCTGGTCAACAACGCCGGGATTCTTGAGTGGGGGACCATCGAGGAGCAGAGCCTCGAATCCTTCCGGAGGGTCATCGACGTCAATGTCCAGAGTGCCTGGCTGGGCATGCGGACGGCAGCACCATCACTTCGCCGCGCCGGCGGAGGCGTGATCGTGAACATCTCCTCGATCGCAGGCATCACCGGCTACGCCGGCATCGGAGCCTATGTGACCAGCAAGTGGGCATTGCGCGGGCTGACCAAGGCCGCGGCCCTGGAACTGGCCCCGGACGGGATCCGTGTCTGCTCGGTCCACCCCGGTGCGGTGCGCACCGCGATGACGGCCGACTTCGACGACTCGTTCACCGCCGGACAACCCCTCCCGCGGTTCGGCGAACCCGAGGAGGTCGCCCGCATGGTCTTCTTCATCGCCACCGACGCCACCTTCTCGACCGGCGTGGAGTTTGTCCTGGACGGCGGTGTCACCGCCGGCCCGCCCACCGTCCTGACTCCCGCCGACTGACCCTGGGAGCCAACGACATGCTGTGCGTGGTGGTACCGATACGGAGCTGGGAGGCAGAAGACATGACCGAGCACCGGCCCGCGGCCGGGCGACGTCCATTCGGTGTGGCGGCCGCCGCCCTGGCCCTGTACGGCGTCTTCCTGCGGCCACGGGTGCTGACCTGGGGCACGACACCCGACGAAGCCGACCGTGACCTCCCCGGCGATGGTCTCATCCCCGATGCACACGGCACCTCGACCATGGCTACGACCCTGCCGGCGCCGCCCGAAAAGGTCTGGCCCTGGCTGGCACAGATGGGCTGCAACCGCGGCGGCTGGTACAGCTGGGACCGCCTGGACAATGGCGGACGCCCGAGCGCGGAACGCATCGTCCCGGAGTGGCAGCGCCTGGAGCAGGCCCAGCACCTGGACTCCCTGCCGAGCGGCGATGCCTGGTTCACCGTCGCGGTCCTGGAACCGGAGCGGACCCTGGTGCTGCGCTCGCAGACGAAACTTCCCTCGGGGCGCCCCTTCGACGTGCGGTACGAGCCGCTGCCCAAGGCGTACATCGACTCGATCTGGGGTTTCCACCTCCGGCCGGAGCCCGGCGGGAGGACCCGGCTTATCGTGCGCGCGAGGGGTCGCAGCCGCCCACGGCCCCTCACCCGGACCATGGACGTGCTGTTCTGGGAACCCGCCCACCTGATCATGCAAACCCGCCAGTTCCACAACCTGCGCACGCGCGTCAGTGCGACGGCATGAATCCAGGAACTTTTCGCTTCCTTACGCGCGCCGGGTTGGTGCGTGCGGGACGGTGATCGCCTGTTTGTACACGTGGTGCGCCCACACCTGCAGGCCGAGGCCGGCCTCCACGAACTCGCGGGCGGCATCGACCCCCTCAGTGGCATGCTCCTTGAGCGCCATGGCGCGTCCGTGACGCTCTTCCACCTGCTCGCGGATGATCCCGCAGAGCACCCCGGTCAGTTCGTCCGCGGAGCCGGCATCGAGGGCACGCTCAGCAGCCGGGATCACCGGCCCGACATCGAGCCCGGCCGGCTTCAGTCCCTTGAAGGGCGCGCCTTCTCCCGAGCGGTGTACGCGGACGACCGTCTCGAAGAACCAGCGGTCGGCCACTTCCTGGGCCTCCCGGCCGTGCGTACGCGCCCTGGCCGTGAGACTGAACGCCTCACGGACCTCTGGTTCCCCTTCTTCAGATACATAGGGCAGGACCTGGTCGACATCCCTTTCTTCCAGGGCTCTGCGCGCGGCAGTGACGACGGGACCGTCGAGAGAATCACAGTGCGGTGGCATCGCCGGTCACCTCCCTTTGCGGTTCACCTCCATCATCGACCCGCCAGGCGCGAGCGGGAGAGGCACGACCGCAACCGGGTGACGAAGGCTGAGGTCCGCCGCAGCCCTTGCTCGGATGGTGAGAGGCCGGCTGTTCCCGATCAGCCGGGCCGCCTGCCCACCACTACTCCGCGCGGGCGGCGCAGGATGGGGGCGGTGTCCCCGATGCCTGCTGCCGTTGAAGCCGTGCTCTCGGACGCGGGATGGGGGTTGCGGCCCGGACCACGCCGCCGGAGTCTGGAAGTGTCCCGCAGACGTGACTGGACTGGCTGATTCCTCACCTGTCGAAGAGGAGGCAGGCCGCTATGACGAGCATCACCCACCGCATAGCCACCCTCTTCCGGACGAAGGCGAACAAGGCCCTGGACAAGGCCGAAGACCCGCGGGAGGTACTGGACTACTCCTATGCCCAGCAGCAGGAAATGCTGCAGAAGGTACGACGTGGTGTGGCGGACGTGGCCACCAGCCGCAAGCGCATCGACCTGCAGATCAACCAGTTGCGCCAGTCCAGCGGCAAGCTGGAGGGACAGGCCCAACAGGCGCTCGGAGCCGGACGCGAGGATCTCGCCCGCGAAGCTCTGAGCAGGCGCACCGCCGTGGCCTCCCAGCTCACGGACCTGCAGACCCAGCAGGCAACGCTGCAGGCCGAGGAGGAGAAACTCACCCTGGCCTCCCAGCGCCTCCAGGCGAAGGTGGAGACCTTCCGCACCAGCAAGGAGACCATAAAGGCCCGCTACACCGCGGCCGAGGCCCAGACCCGCATCACCGAGGCCGTCACCGGTATCGGCGAGGAGATGGGTGATGTCGGCATGGCCATGCAGCGCGCCGAGGACAAGACCGAACAACTGCAGGCCCGGGCCGGTGCGTTGGACGAACTACTTGCCTCCGGTGCCCTGGAGGACGCCACCCTCCCTGCCGGCGGCGACGACATCCAGGCCGAACTCGAACGCGTCACCGCGGGCCAGGACGTGGACGAGGAGCTGGCCCGGATGAAAGCCCAGCTCCCCGCGTCCGCCACCCCGCCGGCCGTAGAAGCCAAGAGCGCTGAGCAGGGCCCGCCGGACCCGGAGGCGACATCATGATCATGCGGATTCTCGGTGAAGGCCAGTACGAGATCACCGACGAACACCTTGACCGGCTCAACGAGCTGGACGCCGCCCTGCAGTCGGCAGCCGACGCCGGCGACGAGACGGCGTTCGCCACCGCCTTGTCTGCCCTGCTGGACGCGGTACGCAGCCTCGGCACGCCCCTGCCGGACGAGAGGATCACGCCGTCCGACCTGGTGCTGCCCGACGAGGACACCAGCCTCACGCAGGTGCGGGCGCTGCTCTCCGACGAGGGCTTGATCCCGGGGTGATGGCGATGCGCAGCCGATTCGAGCCCGACCGGCAGCTCACCGCCCGGATGCTGGTCACGATGTTCTTGCTCGGGCTGCTGTATGTGGCGTTCGTCGCGGCGCTGATCGTGCTGCTCAAGTCTGTCGTCCTGGTCGTCGTCATCGCCGCCGGGCTGCTGGTCGCGCAGTACTGGTACTCCGACCGGATCGCCCTGTACGCCATGCACGGCCGCCTCGTCACCAGGGAGGAAGCACCCCAGCTGCACGGCGTCATCGACCGGCTGTGCGCAGCCGCGGACATGCCCAAACCACGGGTGGCCGTCTCCCGGATGGATCTGCCCAACGCGTTCGCCACCGGCCGCAACGCCGACCACGCCGTCGTCTGCGTCACCACCGGGCTCCAGCGCCGCCTGGAGCCCGCCGAGCTCGAAGGCGTCCTGGCCCACGAGCTGTCCCACGTCGCGCACCGCGACGTCGCGGTGATCACCATCGCCTCGTTTCTTGGAGTGATCGCGGGCCTCATCGTCCGCTTCGCCTTCTACTCCCAGCTGTTCGGCGGACGCAACCGCGACCAGAACACCGCGGCGGCGCTCGCGCTCGTCATGGGCGTCTCCGCACTGGTTTACGCGATCAGCTTCCTGCTGATCCGGGCCCTGTCCCGCTATCGCGAACTGGCCGCCGACCGCGCCGGAGCCATGCTCACCGCGCGGCCCTCCGCACTGGCCTCGGCATTGACCAAGGTCACCGGCGACATCGCCCGTATCCCCACTCAGGACCTGCGCACCGCCCAGGCGTTCAACGCGTTCTTCTTCACCCCCGCCCTCGGTCCCGGCACCACGGTGGCCAATCTGTTCTCCACCCACCCCAGCCTGGAGCGGCGTCTGGAGGCGCTCGCGGAGATCTCAGCCGAGCTGGGCGAGACGGCATGATCGCCGCTCAACGCCGGACCGGCATACGGCGCCCTCACCAGGGAGCGACAGGAAGGAGCTGAACGACTGTGGGTTTCCTCGATGCCCTGTTGGGGCGGAGCAAGCCGGTCAAGCCCGACCTCGACCAGCTCTTCGGCCTGCCGTCGGCGGCGATCACCCTGCAGGCGGCCATCGGCTTCACGCCGACCGGCACAGGCTCGGTCTGCTTCGCCAGCGTCGAAGGCGGCGCCTTCGCCCAAGTCCAGCAGGACGTACGGGACCTGCTGGACGTCGACCCCCAACGCAGCGGCACGCCTGTGGAGTTCAGACGCGACGACTTCGGCTACTCATGGCTGCTCTCCCGCCGCGACCCCGACGACCTCCCCGCACTCGTCAACGACCTGCACGCCGTCAACACAGCCCTGCAGGACAGCGGGTTCGGTCCCCAACTGCTCTGCTCCCTCGTCGCCTTCCACGACGCCGAACTCCGCCCCCTCGCCCTCGTGTACCTCTACAAACGCGGCACCTTCTACCCCTTTGCACCCCAGCCCGGGGAGAAGCGCGACAACCCGCTCGAACTCCAGGTCAAGACCATCGTCAAGGACGATTTGCGCATCGAACCCGACCTGACTCGCTGGTTCCCGCTCTGGGGTGCCCCCGGCCTGTGACGGTCAGGCCCGGAGTCAACGGCAGGGCATGGAGATTGGGTTGGCCCAGTGGCCTGGCACTCCGCGTGAGTCTCCATGAAGCCCAGGGGCGTCGGAATCTCTCCGTCGCGCCACGGGTGACAGTGGCTGGACGGCGCACCGGTGTCGCGTGCCGTCGAGCCACGCGGGTCATGCCTGGTAGGCGACGTTCGTCATCATCCCGGCCTCGCCGTGGTAGGCGTTGTGGCAGTGCAGCATCCAATGACCGGGGTTGTCGGCGTCGAAGAACACGGACAGCTCCTTCTTGGGCAGCACGATCGCGGTGTCCTTACGGGGCCCGGAGCCGCCGAGCTGGTACGTGTGGCCGTGCAGGTGCATCGGATGCCACATTGTGGTCGTGTTGACGAAGTCCAGCCGGACCCGCTGGCCGTCCTCGACGAGGAGCGCGTTGGCGTCCGGGTCGGCCATGTCGAACGGCCTACCGTTGATGGCCCAGTTGTAGTGCATCATGCCGCCGGTGAGTTCGATCCGGTGGGTGACGTCGGTCGCGACGGACCCCAGACGCACCTCGTCGGCCGCGCGGAGCCGGGACGCGGTGATGATCGTGCCGCTGAGCTCCTTAGGCCGTACGGTGGCCGTGGGTGCGCGGCCGGAGGCGGTGCGCACGAGGGCCAGGCCGGTCGTGTTCTTTCCCTCGGCCAGGGCGATCAGCGGGAAGACTCCGTCGCCGAGGGTGACCAGCACGTCGTATCGCTCGCCCATGGCGATGAGGAGTGCGTCCGTTTCCTGGTGTTGGACGGGGAAGCCGTCGGTGTGGGTGACCGTCATCCTGTGGTTGCCGAGGGCGACGCGGTAGGCGGTGTCGCTGCCGGCGTTGATGATCCTCAGGCGCACCTTGCGGCCGGGCTTGCCGGTGTAGACGTCCGGGTCGGCCGGAATACGGCCGTTGACCAAGTGGTAGGGGTATTTCACGTCCCCGGCGTCGCCGCCGAGCAGCTCGCTCTCGGCACCCATGAGCATGAACCGCGACGACATCCCGCCCGACGAGGCGGACGCAGACGGGGACGCGTCGCCGCTCATGTTCCCCCCGCTGTGCATGTCGTGGCCTTCTGCACCGGAGCTGCCGGCACCGGAGTCGCCGCCCATGTCCATGCCGGCCATGCCCCGCGTGAGTTCGGTGAAGACCTCGTCGGGGGTACCGGTGACGCCGTCGAGCCAGTCGTCGAGGACGATCACCCATTCGTCGTCGTAGGCAAGTGGCTCGCGCGGGTCCTCGATGATCAGCGGGGCGTACAGACCGCGGTCGAGCTGGACGCCGACGTGCGGGTGGAAGAAGTACGTGCCGGGGGTGTCGGCGATGAACCGGTAGGTGAAGGTGCTCCCAGCCCGTACGGCGCTCTGGGTCGCCGGGGGGACGCCGTCCATGTCGTTACGCAGGGCGATGCCGTGCCAGTGGATCGAGGTAGGGGTCCTGCCCGGCAACTGGTTCGCGAGTTCGGCGGCCAGGGTGTCTCCGGCAGAGAGCCGGACCTCCTTGCCGGGCGTGCGGCCGTCGAAGGCCCAGGTCCTGGCCCTGATGCCACCGCCGAGGTCGACCGTGGCGGGCGCTGCGGTGAGTGTGATCCTGAGCTGCCTGCCGCTGCCGGCCCGCTTCTTCTCGGCTGCGGCGACGGCGGAGCCGGAGGGGCTGACCAGGGCGGGCGTGCTGCCGGAGTCGGTGCACGCGGCGAGTGCGCCCGCGCCCGCAGCGCCGAGTCCGGCTAGCAGGACGGAGCGCCGGTTGATGCTGTTCACGATGTGGGTCCTCTGCTTGGAGCTGGCATGTGGTCGCGGCAGACGGCACACGGGTGCCGTCGGTGCGGCCTAGATGCGCAGTTGGGAGAGGACCGACAGATCGGGCGGCGCGCGGCCGATTGTCCCGGCGGGCACGAGACCGGGCTTGGCTTGGTACGGGTTCGCCGCCTGCTTCGCATAGCCCTGCGGCGGCGCGGCGAGCTTGACCGTGTCAACACTCGCGGTCGCGCAGTGCTGCATGCCGGTACCGGCGCAGGCGCTGCCATCAAGGCCGTGCGCGGGGGCGGGTGCGTCGAGCGTGCGGTGGGCGGCGGAGCCATGAGGCCCGGCGGCGGACGAGGGGACCATGCCGGCCATGGCGGGCCCGGCATACGGGGAATGCGCGGCGTGTTCCACCGGGGTGACGGTGATCGCGGCCGTCTCGTGGTGGATCAGCACCGCCAGCGCGGCGAGCAGGGCGATGACGGCGCTGCGTGCCCAGTGGATGGCACTGGCGCGGGCTGCTGCCATCGCCATCGCCTCCGCCCGGGCTCGTCCTCTGGGAGCCCTGTTGGTGAGGGCTCACTGTCTGCCCAATATACCCCGGCGGGGTGTCCTGGCCCTTGCGTAGCGGGGGCGGTCACAGCCGTAGCGTGCGGCGCAGGGCGAGGGTGAGTTCGTCGAGTCCGGCGTCACGCTCGGCCTCGTCGGCGCGGACCGTTTCGAGCTTCCAGCAGCCGGCCGAGCAGGATCAGGTGAGGATGATGCCGACGGCTTCGCAGTAGACCTCGCACACGTCTTCCGGCAGCAGGGCGGGGGCGGGAGTGACCAGGAGCCTGTAGCCGTAGGCGGCAGAAGTGCCGAGGGTGATGAGGCGGTTCATGTCGGCGGCGCGGTGGCGCAGGGTTAGCCAGCCTGTCACGTGGATCGGCCCGCCGGTGTAGAACATCACCGGAGTGATCAGCGCCATTTGCAGCCAGTGGTTCAGCATCCAGTCCGGCACGCAGTCCGCGCCGAAGAGTTCATGCGCCATCACCGGGAACAGCACCGGGACGGTGAGCACCGCGCCACGGCCACCCGGCGGGTTAGGTCCCTGATCTCGGCCTGACGCTCGGCGGCCTCCGCGTCGGCAGCCGCCGGTCCTTCCTCGACCGACGGCCGGCTCACTGACCTGGCTTCGGCGCCGTGGCCGTCGGAGAAGGACGGAGGGGTCGCTGATGGGCCGTCGGCGGGTTCGACGAGCAGCGTGCCGTGGATCATGTTCATGCCGCAGGTGAAGCCGAAGGAGCCCGGCGGGCAGCCCGGCGCCAACCTTGAGTTCGGGGAAGACCACGCGGGAGGTGCACTCCCCGGACTCCTGCCGGTCGAAGAGCAGCTCTACTGGCGTACCCTGGCGAACCTTGATCAGATCGGGGCTGTAGCCGCCTCGTACGGTGGCCCCCACCCGCTGCACTCGGCCTTCCAGCCGGGCGGCACCGGCGCGGCGTGGGCCGAAGAAGAACCAGCCTAGGGCGGCGATCAGTCCTGCGGCGGCCCGGAAAACGACGGCATCGATGGCACCCATGGCAGCGCGCCTGCTTCAGGCCTCGCTCCTTCAAGCCTCCGGCCCGGCTACCCCTACCTGGTAGGGGCTGAACGGCCCACTCGGTCGGGACCATACGGCCCCAGTGCGTGGCCCCTGGGAGGGGCACGATGGATATGAGGACACAGGCTCCTTGAGGGCGCCGGACCTCCGGGCCCGCCCCCGATCGCCGAACGATCCGAAGCAGGTGAATGGCGATGTTCTGGTACGGCCACGATGTCAGTGGATGGGGCTGGTTCGCGATGTCCGCCAGCATGATCCTGTTCTGGGCGCTGATCATCACAGTGGGCGTGCTGCTCTTCCGCGCTGCGAACCGGCCACACGAGCACACCCACGACCCCGCTGTGCCGCAGACACCCGAGCAAGTCCTGGGGGAGCGGTTCGCCCGCGGGGAGATCGACGAAGAGGAGTACCGGCGCCGCCTGAACGTCCTGCACGCGGGCCCTCTCACCAAACCCTGAAGCCCGCCGCACTGGTTGCAGCCTCTGTCCTCCGCTGAAGGAGGCTCGTGATGAACCAGCGCAACTACGGCATGTACGCGCTTGCCGCCGCGACCGTCGTCGTCGGAGCCCTGATTGTCGGCGCCTCGCTGGAAAGCCTCGCCGGGCTCGCCCTCGTGGCCGCCTGCCCGCTGATGATGATCTTCATGATGACGAGCATGCACGGCCAGGACATTGGCCGCATTGCGAATGACATCGCACGCCTGATCAAGCCGGCAGAGCTGCTGCCTGCCCCTGGGACGCCGTCGGGGCCGACACGCAGCCCCTGAACACGCTGAACGATGGTGTGGCGGCCTGCGTCTTCACGGCTGGATCGTCCGCGCACACCGTGGAGTTCACCGAGCTGACCGAGCGGGAGTGTTGGGATCTGCTCGGCACCCACGGGGTGGGCAGGCCGGCGGTGACCACGCCCTCCGGGCCCCTCGTCGTGCCGGTCAACTACGGCTTCGTCGACGGTGCGGTCGTTTTCCGGACGGCTGCCGGCACCACCCCCGCCCAGGCGTCCGGCCACCGGGTCGCCTTCGAGGTCGACCGCGTCGACGAAGCACTGAGCCAGGGCTGGAGCGTCCTGGTGCGAGGACGGGCCCACGACGTGACCGATCCCGACGAGGCGCGCCGGCTCGCGGAATGGGTGTACAGCAAGCCCTGGGTCGGAGGACCACGAGACCTGTGGATCCGCATCGAGGCCGCTGCCATCACCGGGCGCCGGATCACCGTGTGAGCAGTTCCAGGCCGATGTACACGACGTGCCGAGACGCGCTGTACCTGAACGGCGCATCCGCTGCCTCGTCGAGCCGAGTCGTTGCACAGGACGACGGATTGAGGTGAGCCCTCCTGTCTCCTGTCTCGCCGTCCGTCATCGACGAGCCAGCTGCCTTGCGATACCGGACGCCCAGTCGTTGATGGCGTCCCAGTCGCGGTAGTCGCCGAAGCGGCCGCCCATCAGACGGAAGCGGACGCGTCCGGTGACGGGCAGCTGATCCCGTCCGACCACACCGGAGAACAACCGATGGTCCCGGTAAGGCAGTTCCTTGGGCAGGCTCTCGACGATCACCGGGATCTCTTTCTCCGTCATGCGCTTCCATGGCCCGCGCAGCGCGCCCGG